>NZ_JBEZBN010000006.1:0-164434 GCF_040647115.1 Streptomyces sp. NPDC044571 | reverse complement strand
CCCGTCACCGCGGTTGCGGTGGCGGGGCGCCGTCGCGCGGCCGTCACGCCGGGTGCGGCTGCGGGCCGTGCGGCTCCAGGAACTCAAGCCGGTTGCCCACGGGGTCCTCGGAGTAGAAGCGGCGGTGGCCCGGCAGGTCGTCGTCCCAGACGACCTTGGCGCCGCGCTGTTCCAGCCTGCTCGCGTACGCCTCGATGCCGGTCACGCGCAGGCCCGGGTGGGCTTTGCGGGCGGGCCGGAAGTCCTCCTCGACGCCCAGGTGCAGCTGCACGGGCCCGGCGGCGAACCAGCAGCCGCCGCGGGCGGCGAGGACGGGCGGCTTGGGGATCTCGGTCATGCCGAGGACGTGCGTGTAGTAGGCGCGCAGGTGGTCCTCCGAGCCCGGTGGCGCCGCGAGTTGGACGTGGTCGACTGCGGTCAGCATGCTCAGGGCTCCTTGCGGGCGACGGCGAAGATGCGCCGGAAGGGGAAGACGGTGCCGCGCGGGCCGGGCGGGTAGGCGGCGCGCAGCAGGTCGCGGTACTCGGCGACGAAGGCGTCGGCGGCGTCCTTGTCGTCGCCGAGGGCGGTCAGGACGGGCCGCATGGCGGTGCCCTTGACCCAGTCGAGTACGGGGTCGGGGCCGGACAGCATCTGGTAGTAGGTCGTCTCCCATGTGTCGGCGGCGCAGCCCAGCTCGGTGAAGCGGGCGAGGTATTCGGCAGGTTCGAGGATGTGGACGTAACGGGCGCCGTGCCCGGCCAGGCGGCCCCGCCAGCGCGGGGTGTCGCAGAGTTCGGCGAGGAGGGCGTGGCTGGGGGCGGTGAAGTTGCCGGGGATCTGGAAGGCGAAAGTGCCGCCGGGGCGCAGTCCGTTGATCCAGGCGGCGAAGGAGCCGGGATGGCTGGGGACCCATTGGAGGGCGGCGTTGGAGACGATGAGGTCGTAGGGCTCCTCGGGGAGCCAGTCGGCGATGTCGGCGTGGCGGAAGTCGATGCTGCCACCGCCGGGGGTGGGTCCGGCGTGCTCCTCGGTGGCGCGCAGCAGCATGTCCGGGGAGAGGTCGAAGCCGGTGATGCGGGCCTGGGGCCAGCGGTCGGCGAGGAGGGCGGTGACGTTGCCGGGGCCGCAGCCGAGGTCCGCGATGCGGGCGGCGGGGGTCTCCCCGGACGAGGTCCGGGGGAGGGCGGGGAGTTCGGGTATCCGGCTCAGGAGATCGAGGAAGGGGCGGGTTCGGTGTCCGGCGTGCCGGAGGTACTGCTGGGGGTCCCAGGTGGGCGCGGCGTGGGCGGTGGCGGTGGGGATCCGGGCCGACGCGATATCGGAATGCATGTTCGAGCCTCCCTGCTGGCGGGGCGGGCGGAAGCGGAAGCCGTTCCGGCCCCCTCCATGCCCATCGTCAGCCAAAATATATCTTGATGTCAAGATTCATGGTATCGAGATATCCACTGTCGAGATCCTTGCTTTGAAGAGACTTCACATCGACAGACCCCTTACACTGATCGGCATGGAGGACGAGGTCGACCGATTGGTCGCGGCATGGCGGCGGGAGCGCCCTGACCTCGACGTGGAACCGCTCGAAGTACTGAGCCGCGTCAGCAGGCTGGCCCGGCACCTCGACCGGGCCCGCAGGCTCGCCTTCTCCGAGCACGGCCTGGAGCCCTGGGAGTTCGACGTGCTGACCTCCCTGCGGCGCGCCGGCGCGCCCTACCAGCTCTCCCCCGGCCAGTTGCTGACCCAGACCCTCGTCACCTCCGGCACCATGACCAACCGCATCGACCGGCTCGCCAAGAAGGGCCTCGTCGAGCGGCTGCCCGATCCCAACGACCGGCGGGGCGTCCTCGTCCGCCTGACGCCCGAGGGCCGCGACCGCGCCGACGAGGCGCTCGCCGGCCTGCTGGCCCAGGAACGGGCGATCCTGGCCCAGCTCTCACGGGCCGAGCGCGGCGATCTCGCCGGGCTGCTACGCCAGTTGACCGCTCCGTTCGACAACATCCCCGGCTAGCTCCGCCGGCCGCACCCCGGCCCGCCGGGCCAGCGCCACCGCCGCGAGCGTGGAGTGCACCCCCAGCTTGCCCAGCACGTTCTGCATGTGCGTGCGGACGGTGTGCGGGGACAGGAACAGCCGCGCGGCCACGTCCTTGCGGCCCAGCCCCGCCACCATGCAGCGCAACACCTCGTGTTCGCGCGGCGTGAGGGACTCCACGAGCCGCTCGCTGTCACTGCGGTGCTTGCGCGCGGCCGTCAGCTCGCGCAGCACGCCGGTCAGCAGCGCGGGCGGCAGGTGGGTCTCCTCGCGCAGCACCCCCCGGATGACGGCGAGCAGCCGCGAGAGCGAGCAGTCCTTCGCCACCCAGCCGGAGGCACCCGCCTGCAGGGCGAGCGCCGCCCGGCGCGGATCGTCGCGCTCGGCCAGCACCACGGTGCGCACCCCCGGGTGGGAGGCCCGCACCCCTGCGACCAGCGCGATCCCGTCCGGACCGGGCGCGCCGGGCGCGCCCGGCGGCAGCGGGCCGGAGCCCGCCTCGCGCTGCGCGGGCACGGCACCGGCTGCGGCGCCGAGGTCGGAATCGACCAGCAGGACGTCGAAGCGGCGGCCCTCCGCCACCGCCCGTTCGAGACAGCGCAGCGCGGCGGGACCGCTGCCGGCCGCGGACACGTCCACGTCGGGCTCGGCCGCGAGCGCGGCGGCGAGCGATTCGGCGAAGATGCGGTGATCGTCGACCACGAGAACCCGGATACGAACCACAAAACCCCCAAGGGTCGGGGAACGGACGGACGACTGCGAGTACGGCGCACGGACCGGGTGATCCGCAGCTGCCGCGGCCGCCGCCGAGACACCTCTGCACTACCCCGGACCGGACGCCGTACCCGGCGTGTCTCGACCCCTGAAACAACACCGGCCCCCACCGGTGTCACGCATCAGCGTAGAGCGGGTCTCCCCTCGCGGTTGGCCGAATAGCAGAAGTTTTCCCCGCGATTTTCCGGCTCGAACCTGCCGAACGGGCGTGGCGGTGGCCTGAATTCGATGTCCGGGGGTGGCCCGTAAACGGGCCGGGCCCCCGGAGCGTGCCACGGGCAGGTGCGCGGGGGTCGGTTCACCCGGCGTGTGCACGCCGGGCGCCCGCGCACGGCGCCCGCCCGCGGCGCCGGCCGCCCTGCGCACGCCCCTGGCACAGCGCCCGTACGGGCCGCACGCCCTGCCGGTTGCCCGTACGCACCGCGCCCCCCGCACCGGTGCGGTGCGGGGGGCGCGGTGAGCGGGTGCGGCGCGGGAGGTCAGGAACAGTGGGCGCGGGTGAAGTTCCAGGCGTCCGTGATGATGCCGGTGAGGTCCGCGCGGGTCGGCGTCCAGCCGAGCCTCTCGTGCGCCCGGCGCGCGGAGGCCACGAGGACCGCGGGGTCGCCGGCCCGGCGCGGGGCGACGACCTCCGGGATCTCCTTGCCGGTGACCTTGCGGACGGTCTCGATGACCTCGCGGACCGAGAAGCCGTTGCCGTTGCCGAGGTTGCAGATCAGGTGCTCGCCCGCGGTGGCGGCCCGCAGCGCGGCCAGGTGGGCCTGCGCGAGGTCGGCGACGTGGATGTAGTCGCGTACGCACGTGCCGTCCGCGGTCGGGTAGTCCTCGCCGAACACCGAGATCGACTCGCGCCGGCCCAGGGCGACCTGGAGCACGAGCGGGATCAGGTGGGTCTCGGGGTCGTGGCGCTCGCCGAACTCCCCGTACGCCCCCGCCACGTTGAAGTAGCGCAGCGACACCGCCGCCACCCCGTGCGCCGCGCACTCCCCGGCGATCATGTGGTCGACGGCCAGCTTCGAGGCGCCGTAGGGGTTGGTGGGCTTGGTGACCGAGTCCTCGGTGAGCAGGCCCTCGGTGGGCTCGCCGTAGGTGGCGGCGGTGGAGGAGAAGACGAGGGTGCGCACGCCGGCGGAGCGCATCGCGGCCAGCAGGGCGAGGGTGCCGCCCACGTTGTTGTCCCAGTACTTGCCCGGGTTCACGACGGACTCGCCGACCTGCGAGGAGGCCGCGAAGTGCAAGACGCCGTCGTAGGAGGAGTCGAGGTACTTCTCGGCGTCCTGGATGCGGCCTTCGATGAAGGCGGCGCCGGCGGGGACGCTCGCGCGGAAGCCGGTGGACAGGTCGTCGAGGACGGTGACCTCGTGCCCGGCCTCCAGGAGGTGGGCCGCCACGACACTGCCGACGTATCCGGCGCCGCCGGTGACCATGTACTTGGAAGACGCCGTCTCACTCACTCGCCTACTACCTCTCCGAGGGGGATCGCACGCGCCGTGCGTGCACGTGCCGGTCACTGGCTTACCGGATTCCGGCCCTCCGGGGAAATCGGCGGGCGTCTCACTCCGGCGCGGAGGCCGCCCGCGGCAGGACCACCCGGTCCAGCAGACCGGTCCGGGCGGCCAGGGCGGCCGCCTCCAGCCGTGAGCCGACCCCCAGCTTCATCAGCACCCGCTGGACGTGCGTACGGGCCGTGCTCGGGGCGATCTCCATGCCCGCCGCGATGAGCCGGGTGTCCTCGCCGTCGGCGACCCGCAGCAGGACCTCCACCTCGCGCGGGGTGAGCAGCCGCAGCAGCCGGCTGCCCTCGTCGTCGGGCTGGACGGCGGGGTTCAGCAGCTCGGCGAAGGCCCCCTGGAGCAGCTGCGGGGAGACGGCGACTTCCCCCGCCCGGGCCTTGGCCAGCGCCCGCTCCACCCCTTCGATCCGCTCGTCGTGGCGTACGTAGCCGGACGCCCCCGCGGCGAAGGCGGCCGCGATCCCGCGCGGGCTGGGCACCGGTCCCAGGACGACGACGGCGATCTGTGGGCGCTCCCGCTTGATGCGGACCACCGGTTCGAAGACGCCCGGCTCGGCGGGCGTGGCGGTGCCGAGCAGGCACACCTCCGGGGACCGGCTGATGACCAGCTCGGCGGCGCCCGCGGCCGGTGCGGCCGCCGCGAGCACCCGGTGCCCGCGCAGTTTCAGGGCAGAGGCCAGCGCCTCGGCCAGCAGCCGGTGCTCGTCGACCACCATGACCCGTACGCCCATTGGGCACCCACCCCCGACCCTTCTGCCCCGGCAAGCTACACGCTTGTTCGACGGTGCGCGGCGGATACCGCGCAGAAGCCCCCGGAAGGCGGACCTTCCGGGGGCTCGGGGTGACTGCGCGGCTGACGGCGGGTGACCGCGTGGGCGGCCGGGGATCAGCTTGCGGTGAAGGAGACGAACAGGTACTCCGGGTCGCCCGTGGACGAGTACGGCTTGCGGGCCGTGGTACGGGAGATGAAGAGCTTGCCGTTGTGGTAGCGGTACTCGGAGTACTCGGGGGAGAAGGCGGTCTCGGCGGCCCGGCTGGTCTTCTCGGCCGGGTTCTCCATCAGGACGGTCTCCTTCATCGTCGTGCCGTCGATGCTGACGACCTGGCCGCCCTTGTCGTACGGGGGCTCCTTGTAGGCAATGATGTTCGACCCGTCCATGCGCAGCGGCCACATGGTGTACCGCTCGCCGGCGTCGGCGCGGTCGGTGGTCTGCTTGCCGGTCTCCAGGTCGAAGGAGAGGATCTCGTTGGTGCGGCCGACGGCGGCCTGGCCCTGGTGCTCGTACGAGGGCAGGTAGACCTTGCCGTTGCCGACGACGAAGCCGCTGCACTTCTCGACCTCGGTGGCCCCGCACTTGCCGGCGAAGTTGCCGGAGGCGAGCGAGATGCGCGTCTTCAGTTCGCCCTTGGCGTCGACGACGAACAGGTCGCTGACGCCCGTGGCGTTCTTCGCCGTCTTGCCGACGTCCGCGGCGACGATCAGGGGCTTGGTCGAGATGAGGGAGGCCCACTCGATGCCGGGCGAGAGCTTGTAGGAGGCGGTGGGGGCTCCGGTGGCCGGGTCCAGGCTCTGCGCGTACAGGGTCTGGGCGCTGCCGCGGCCGCACTTGCGGATCACGCCGAGGGCCTCGCCGCCCGCGTAGCCCATGTCGTAGCAGCCTTCGCCGTCGACCTTGGGCGTCCACAGGGGCTTGCCGTCGGCGAGGTTCCAGGCGGCGCCGCCGCTGGTGCCGCCCGCGGCGACGGTCTGGCCGCTGAGGGTGACCTCGTAGTAGGCGGCGGGCTTGTCGCCGGTGGTGGCGCCCTTGGCGTTGCCGGACCAGACGAGCTTGCCGGTGTTCAGGTCGATGACGCCGACCTCGGTGCACGGCGGGTACTTGTTCTCGGGCGTGGCCTGGGCCGGGCGGAAGAGCACCGCCGTCTTGTTGTCGGTGATGTGCTTGGTGGCGCCGCAGAGCTCGCCGGGGAACGGCAGCTCCCACTTCTTGCCGCCGTCGACGACGTTGTAGCCGACGACCTTGGCCACGTCGGACTTGATGTAGGTCGTGTCGGTGAGCCAGGAGCCCGCGACGCCGACGACGTCTTCCGGCGTCGGGTTGGGCTGGTTGAACAGCGTCTTCGACTTGGGGTTGGAGGGGACCTTCTCCGACCCGGGCGTGCCGCCGACCGGCTTGTCACCGCCGGTGCCGCCGCCGTTGGCGCTGGGCCGGGTGCCGCCGCCGTCGTCGCCGGAGACGTACCAGAACCCGCCGGCGATGATCAGGACGATGGCCAGGAGGGCCGCGCCGACGATCAACAGCTGGGTGCGCTTGTCGTTGCCGCCGCCCGTGGCGCCCGCGGGTGCGGCGGGCTGGGGGACGTACGTCGGCGCCTGCTGCTGGGGCGGGTAGGCGTAGCCCTGCTGGGGGTATCCGTACGCCGGCTGCCCGGGCGGGCCCGCGGGCGGCGCGGCCGGTACGGTCGGCGGCTCGGCCGGCGGCTGCGGGGGCCCCGGCGGTACGGGCGGCACCGGCGGCGGCGCGCCGAAGCCGCCGGGCGTGGGGGTCCCCCCGGCGTTGGCTGGGGGAGGATCCTGCGGTGCTCCGAAGCCGCCGGCGGGCGGCTGGGGCGGGGGCGGCGGGGTACTCATGGGTTGCTAAGCCTCTCGGTGGGCGGCTCGTTGGACGCGTTCACTTGCCGAAGACCATCAGGAGCTTCTCGTCCTTGCCCTTGGCGAGCAGGCGGGAGGCGGAGATGTACAGCCGGCCGCCCACGTAGTCGACCTTCGGGGCGTAGAAGGAGCTCTCGATCGGCGCGGCGGCGCCCGACGGGTTGCGCAGCAGCGCGGTGGGCTGCCCGCCGGCGGCGGGGATCGAGACGACCTCGCCGCCCTGGTCCTGCTCGGCGTGGCGGTAGGCGATCAGCTGCCCGTTCGCGGCGCCCAGCGGGGTGAGGGTGCGCTTGTCCCCGGCGGGGGTGCGCCACTTGACCTTGCCGGTGCCCAGGTCGAAGGCGACGATCTCGTTGGCCTTGCCGGGCTCCGCGACGGTCGGCAGGTAGAGGGTGTTCGCGTCGACGGCGGTGGTGGAGCAGACCTCGACGGACCGGAAGAGGCCGCCGCTGCAGTTGGTGGCGAAGCTGCCTTCGCCGCTGACGGTGGTGCGCTGCTTGCCGTCGGGTCCGAGGACCACGATGGAGCGTTCCTTCTTGTCCTCGTTGCCGACGTCGAGGACGAGCGGGTCCAGCGAGTAGACGGCGGTGACCTTGTACTTGGCGGGGAGCCGGTAGGTCCAGGTCTTCTTGCCGGTGACCGGGTCGGCGTCGGAGACCTCGGCGGTCATGTCGTCGTCGTAGCAGGTGGAGATGGCGATCATCTTGCCGCTGTGGGCGACGTAGGAGTCGGGCTTGCAGCCCTCGGCCGTGGCGCTGCCGAACAGCTTGTCGCCGGTGCTGACCTTGAAGGCGCTGGCCGTGCCGCTGCGGCTGACGGCGACGGTGTCGCCGGTGATGCCGAGGCTGGGGCTGGTCATGATGTCGAAGAGGCCCTCCTTGGGCACCTCCTTCGTCCAGCCCTCCTTGCCGGACTTGAGGTCGACCTGCCGCATCTGGTTGCAGCTGGCGCTGTCGCCTTCGCCGTCCTTGAACATGACGACGGTCTTGGCTTCGGCGGTGGTCTGGCGGGTGACGGCGCAGATCGGCGTGGGGAAGGCGAGCGTCCACTTCTCCTTGCCGTCGGTGGAGCCGTAGGCGGTGAGGTTCTTCCAGACGCTCTTGACGACGGTGTCGCCGACGACCCACTGGCCTTCGGAGTCCACGCCCAGGCCGGGGCCGTCGACCTTGGCGGTCTTCAGCCACAGGACCTTGTCCTCGCCCTGCTTGCGGCCGGCGTTGAGGTCCTCGTCGTCCTTCGAGCCGTTGCCGCTGCCGTCGCCGGTGTCGGCGGAGTTGGACGGCTTGTCATCGGGGCCCGGACTCTGCGCTACGGGCTTCTTCGGGTCCTTGTCGTCGCCGCCGGCGAAGGCGGCGTACGCGCCTGCGCCGAGGACGAGCACGCCGGCGACGGCCGCGGCGATGATGACGGTCATCCGCTTCTTCGGCGGCATGCCCTGGCCCTGCGGGGCCCCGGGCGGCGGATAGCCGTAGCCCGCCGGGGGTGCGGCCGGCTGGGGCCCCCAAGCAGGCTGGTGCATGGGCTGGGTGGGGGGCTGCTGGGCGTACGGGTTCTCGCCCTGCGGCGGGTGGCCGTAGCCGGGCGCGGACTGCGGCGGGCCGGGCAGGTGACCGTAACCGGACGGCGGGGGCGGCTGGTTCGGCGGCTGGGGCGGCTCGGTCATCAGCGCATACCTTCGGCGTCGGGTGATCGTGGAGGATCACCTTTGTATCACTGACGCCGTCCATACATCGGGCCGGTCCTGCCCCTGTTCCCAAGGGAGGACCGGCCCGTGACAACGCTGTTATCGGCCGGCGGGCTACGCCTCCTCGGCCAGCTCCAGCCAGCGCATCTCCAACTCGTCCCGCTCCGAGATGAGTTCGCGCAGCTCCGCGTCGAGCTTGGCGACCTTGTCGAAGTCGGTGGCGTGCTCGGCGATCTGGGCGTGCAGATTGCTCTCGCGGTCCGACATCTTGTTGAGCTGCCGCTCGATCTTCGCCAGTTCCTTCTTCGCGAGGCGGGAGTCCCCGGAGGCCGTCGACTTGGGGGCGGCGGGGGCCGGTGCCGGGGCGGCCGCCTCGATCATCTTCCGGCGGCGCTCCAGGTACTCGTCGAGCCCGCGCGGCAGCATCCGCAGCGTGGCGTCGCCGAGCAGGGCCATCACCGTGTCGGTGGTGCGCTCGATGAAGAACCGGTCGTGGGAGATCACGATCATCGAGCCGGGCCAGCCGTCGAGGAGGTCCTCCAGCTGGGTGAGGGTCTCGATGTCGAGGTCGTTGGTGGGCTCGTCGAGGAACAGGACGTTGGGCTCGTCCATCAGCAGCCGCAGGATCTGCAGGCGGCGGCGCTCACCGCCGGAGAGGTCGCCGACGGGCGTCCACTGCTTCTCCTTGGTGAAGCCGAACTGCTCGCACAGCTGACCGGCGGTCATCTCGCGGCCCTTGCCGAGGTCGACCCGGTCGCGTACGCGCTGCACGGCCTCCAGGACGCGCAGGGACGGGTCGAGTTCGCCGACCTCCTGGGAGAGGTAGGCGAGCTTGACGGTCTTGCCGACGGTGACGGTGCCCGCGACGGGCTGTACGTCGCCCTGGGTGCGGGCGGCTTCGGCCAGCGCGCGCAGCAGGGAGGTCTTGCCGGCGCCGTTGACGCCGACGAGGCCGACGCGGTCACCGGGGCCGAGGTGCCAGGTGAGCTGCTTGAGCAGGATCTTCGGGCCGGCCTGGACGGTGACGTTCTCCAGGTCGAACACGGTCTTGCCGAGGCGGGCGTTGGCGAAGCGCATCAGCTCGGACTTGTCGCGCGGCGGCGGCACGTCGGCGATGAGCTCGTTGGCGGCCTCGATGCGGTAGCGGGGCTTGGAGGTGCGGGCGGGGGCGCCGCGGCGCAGCCAGGCCAGCTCCTTGCGCATCAGGTTCTGCCGCTTGGTCTCCTCGGTGGCGGCGATCCGCTCGCGTTCGGCGCGGGCGAAGACGTAGTCGCTGTAGCCGCCTTCGTACTCGTAGACGGAGCCGCGCTGGACGTCCCACATGCGGGTGCAGACCTGGTCGAGGAACCAGCGGTCGTGGGTGACGCACACGAGCGCGGAGCGCCGCTCCTGCAGGTGGCGGGCGAGCCAGGCGATGCCCTCGACGTCGAGGTGGTTGGTGGGCTCGTCGAGGACGAGCAGGTCCTGGTCGGCGATGAGCAGCTTGGCGAGGGCGATGCGGCGGCGTTCGCCGCCGGAGAGCGGGCCGATGACGGTGTCGAGGCCCTGCGCGAAGCCGGGCAGGTCGAGGCCGCCGAAGAGGCCGGTCAGGATGTCGCGGATCCTGGCGTTGCCGGCCCACTCGTGGTCGGCCATGTCCCGGATCATCTCGTGGCGGATGGTCGCCGCGGGGTCGAGGGAGTCGTGCTGGGTGAGGACGCCCATGCGCAGGCCGCCGCTCTGGGTGACCCGGCCGGTGTCGGGCTCCTCCAGTTTGGCGAGCATGCGGATCAGGGTGGTCTTGCCGTCGCCGTTGCGGCCCACGACACCGATCCGGTCTCCCTCGGACACGCCGAGGGAGATGCCGTCGAGCAGGGCACGGGTTCCGTACACCTTGCTGACTGCCTCGACATTGACCAGATTGACGGCCATCAGACGCGCTCCAGGTGGGGGTCCCCCCGGTCCGGGCCCGGGGGGAAAATGTGGATCAGCCCCCCAGCCTAACCCTCCGGGCCGGGCCGCAAGGCGCCGCGGGCGGCCGGGCGACGGGGGACGCTAGGGCAGGACCACCGCTCCGGGGGACGGGCTGGTGGCCACCCGGGTGGTGCGGCAGGTGCCGGAGGCTTCGAGGGCCGCCGCCACCTTCAGGGCCGCTTCGGGATCGCGGACCAGGAACGCCGTGGTCGGGCCGGAGCCGGAGACCAGACCCGCCAGGGCGCCCGCCTCGGTGCCCGCGGCCAGGGTCTGCGCCAGCTGCGGGCGCAGCGACAGCGCGGCCGGCTGGAGGTCGTTGGCCAGGGTGGCGGCGAGGGCGTCCGCGTCCCCGGAGGCCAGGGCCGCCAGCAGGGCCGGCGAGGCCTCGGGCGCCGGGACCGGCCGGCCCGCGGCGAGCCGGTCGAACTCCCGGAACACCGCCGGGGTCGACAGGCCGCCATCGGCCACGGCGAACACCCAGTGGAAGGAGCCCGCCTCGACCGGGGTCAGCAGTTCCCCGCGTCCGGTGCCCAGGGCGGCGCCGCCCACCAGGCTGAACGGCACGTCGCTGCCGAGCTCGGCGCAGATGTCCAGGAGGTCCTCGACGGGGGTGTCCAGCCCCCACAGGGTGTCGCAGGCCAGCAGGGCCGCCGCGCCGTCGGCGCTGCCGCCGGCCATGCCGCCGGCGACGGGGATGCTCTTCGCGATGTGCAGGTGGACGTCGGGGGCCAGGCCGGCCCGGGCCGCCAGGAGCTCCGCGGCCCGCGCCGCCAGGTTCGTCCGGTCCAGCGGGACCTGGTCGGCGTCCGGGCCCGTGCAGCCGATGGTGAGGCCGTCGGCCGGCGTGGCGGTCACCTCGTCGTGGAGGGACACGGCGAGGAAGACGTTGGCGAGGTCGTGGAAGCCGTCGGGCCGGGCCGCGCCGACCGCCAGCTGGACGTTGACCTTCGCGGGGACCCGTACGGTCACCCCCGCGGCCGGTGCCGCGCTCACAGCGCCGGCCTTTCGGCGGCGGGCTTGTGCTCGGCGATCGCCGCGAACTCCTCGACGGTGAGGGACTCGCCGCGTGCCTGCGGGGAGATCCCGGCGGCGACGAGCGCCGCCTCGGCGGCCGCCGCGGAGCCGGCCCAGCCGGCCAGGGCCGCCCGCAGCGTCTTGCGGCGCTGCGCGAAGGCCGCGTCGACGACGGCGAAGACCTCCGCCTTCGAGGCGGCCGTCTTGATCGGCTCGGCGCGCCGCACGAGCGAGACGAGACCCGAGTCCACGTTCGGCGCGGGCCAGAACACGTTGCGGCCGATCGACCCGGCCCGCTTCACGTCCGCGTACCAGTTCGCCTTGACCGAGGGCACGCCGTACACCTTGTTCCCGGGCTTGGCGGCCAGCCGGTCGGCGACCTCCGCCTGGACCATGACGAGCGTGCGCTCGATGCTCGGGAACCGGTCCAGCATGGTGAGCAGCACGGGCACGGCCACGTTGTACGGGAGGTTCGCGACGAGTGCCGTGGGCGGCGGCCCGGGCAGTTCCTCCACCAGCATCGCGTCGGAGTGGACCAGTGCGAAGCGGTCCTTGCGCTGCGGCATCCGCGCCTCGATGGTGGCGGGCAGCGCCGCGGCCAGGATGTCGTCGATCTCGACGGCGGTGACCCGGTCCGCGGCCTCCAGGAGGGCGAGCGTCAGCGAGCCGAGCCCCGGCCCGACCTCGACGACGACGTCGTCGGGCCGCACCTCGGCGGTGCGCACGATACGGCGCACCGTGTTGGCGTCGATGACGAAGTTCTGGCCCTTCTGCTTCGTCGGCCGTACGCCGAGTACGGCGGCCAGTTCCCGGATGTCTGCCGGGCCCAGGAGGGCGTCTGAGGTGGTGCTGTCGGGCTGCTGCTCTGCGGTGCTCACCGGTAAAGCCTACGGCCGCAGTGCGGCCAGGGACTCGCCCCCCGCTGTACGTAGAGCTTCTTGGCCCGGTACGTCTGCTCGGCGGCCGATGCGTCCTGGGGGCGGCCGCTGCCGCCGAGGCTCTGCCAGGTGTGTACGTCGAACTGGTACAGCCCGCCGTAGTTGCCGGACGCGTCGGTGGCGGCGGGGCGGCCGCCGGACTCGCACTGGGCCAGCGCCGCCCAGTCCAGGCCGTCCGCGCCGGCGACGGAGGACGGCAGCGGCTTCGTGCCGACCTTGACGAGCTGGGTGACGGGCTCGCGGACGGTCTCCTCGGCGACCTGGCGGGGTTTTTGGCGGACGCCGTTGACGGTGCGCAGGACGTAGGTGACCCGGCGGGCACCGGGGCGGCCGATCCGTTCGACGACTTCGGTCCCGGCGAACAGGCTGTCGTCCTCGACCCTCTCCGTCGCGTACGGGATGCGTTCTTCGCGGACCTCGCGGGTGCCGGTGACGCGCAGGACGGTGACGGTCTGGCCGTCGCGGGGGAAGGAGGCGGGCGGGACGGAGGTGGTGTCCTGGCCGCGGAGGGTGATCCCCGCCTGGGCGAGGGCTTCCTGGACGGTGGCCGCGTTGGTGCGGATGGTGGTCTCCGCGCCGTCGGCCATGAAGGTGATGCTGCGTTCGGTGCGGACGGCGAGGGCGAGGCCGGTGCGGGGGACGGGGGCGGTGCGGGCAGTGGAGAGGTAGGCGCCCTCGACGCGGATCCCGAACTGGCGCAGTGCGCCCTCGACGGTGCGGGCGGTGGTCCACACCTGGCGGCTCTGCCCGTCGAGCGTGAGCTTCAGGGGGCGCCCGTAGTGGACGACGACCTCGTCCCCATCGCCGATGGCGGCGTTGCGGGCGGGGGCGACGAGGTCGTGGGGGCCGACTCCGAGTCCTTCGGCGGCGAGGAGTTCACCGACGTCGTCGGCGAAGGTGTGCAGGGTTCTGGGCTGCCCGTCGACGGTGAGCCGTACGGACTTGTCCGCGGCGACGAAGGCGGTGGTGCCGCCTGCGAGGACGGCGACGACGAGCGCCTGCGGCACGATCCGCCGCCAGTTGTCCCGCCCCGCGACCGCGGCTCCCGGGAGCCCGGCTCCCACGGCCCCGGCGGCTGCGAGCCCCGCTGCTGCGGCCCCGGTTGCTGCCGCGGTGGCCCCCTCACGCCGCCGCCTTCCGGTGCCGGGCTGGTCGGGGGCGGGGTCCCCGCTGCGGCGCCGCCCCGTGCCGGGCCCTGCGGGGGCGCTCCCGTACGCGGCCGGTCCGGCACCGGCGGCGGACTCGGGACCGCGGCGCCGCCCGGTGCCGGGCCCGGCGGGGGCGTACGCCCGGTCCGGCCCGGCGGGGGCTTCGGCCGCCGCCCTGCGGCGCCTGCCGCCGCGCCTCTCGCCGGGGCGGGGCGCCGGCACGCCGGGCTCGGGCTCGGCTCCGCCCTGCGCGGCCCCCGGATCCGCGGGCGGGCCGCCGGCCGGCTCCGGCCAGGGGTACGCGGGGCCGCCCGGCGCGAGCCACCGGGCGGCGGCGGCCGGGCCGGGATCGCCCTCCCGGGCGGGCTCCGACCAGGTCGCCGGCGCCGGCTCCGGGCGAGGGGCGGCTTCGGGCCACGGGCGGCGGGCCTGCGCGGCGGGATCCGGGTCTGGGCCCGGCCAGGGCAGGGCCGGCGCGGGCTCCGGGTCGGGCCACGGGGCCGGCTGCGGCGGTGCTTCGCGGTTCAGGTCCGGCCAGAACAGGCGCGGGTCGGACTCGCGTACG
This sequence comes from Streptomyces sp. NPDC044571, assembly GCF_040647115.1. NCBI lineage: Bacteria > Bacillati > Actinomycetota > Actinomycetes > Kitasatosporales > Streptomycetaceae > Streptomyces > Streptomyces sp. NPDC044571. Next base: position 150,190 of record NZ_JBEZBN010000006.1, on the reverse strand, counting down.
TACACCCCGGTGAAAGGAATCTCGCTCACGACGCTCGCTCCACTGGTCCGGCCCCATCGGTTCGGGCACGGCACCCTAGCGGAGCCTTCGTCACTCACCCAAGTCGACCGGCTACGCAGTGTGGCGAACGGTGGTTCAGTAGCCGAAGGCCCGCGCCGTGTTCGCCGCCAGGGCCGTGGCCATCGCGTCCTCGTCGATCCCGCGGACCGCGGCCATCGCCCGTACCGTCAGCGGAATGAGGTACGGCGCGTTGGGCCGTCCGCGATACGGCGCCGGGGTCAGGTACGGGGCGTCGGTCTCGACGAGCACCAGCTCCAGCGGGGCCACCGCAAGGGCGTCGCGCAGCGGCTGGGCGTTCTTGAAGGTGACGGTGCCCGCGAAGGACAGGTAGTAGCCCGCGGCGGCGCACTCCCGGGCCATGTCGGCGTCGCCCGAGTAGCAGTGGAACACCGTCCGCTCCGGGGCGCCCTCCTCGCGCAGGACGCGCAGGACGTCGGCGTGGGCCTCGCGGTCGTGGATGACCAGCGCCTTGCCCTGCCGCTTGGCGATCTCGATGTGCGCGCGGAAGGACCGCTCCTGCGCGGCCATCCCCTCGGGTCCGGTGCGGAAGTAGTCCAGCCCGGTCTCGCCGACGGCCTTCACGTGGTCCAGCTGCGCGAGGGCCTCGATCTCGGCCAGCGCCTCGTCGAGCGCGGCCTCGCCGCCCCCGGCGCGCGCGCCCTGCCGCGACCAGCCGTCGGGGTCCCCGTGCACGATGCGGGGCGCCTCGTTCGGGTGGAGGGCCACGGCGGCGTGGACGTTCTCGTACGCGGCGGCGGTCTCGGCCGCCCACCGGGAGCCCTTCACGTCGCAGCCGACCTGGACGACCGTGGTCACGCCGACGGAGGCGGCCTTGCGCAGGCCCTCCTCGACGGTGCCGGCCTGCATGTCCAGGTGGGTGTGGGAATCCGCCACCGCCACCCGGAGGGGCTCGGGCAGCGGCGGCGGTGCGTCCTTGGAGGCGTTGCTCATACGGCCGATCTTATGACCGGCCCCCTTGGCCCGCGGTCACCGGCGGAACAGGGCCGCCAGCCGGGACAGCCAGCCCCTGCGCTCCCCGATGTCGGCGTTCACGGGCACCGGCCCGGGAGCGTCGTGCAGCGGGGCCTTGCGCTGCTTCGGGGCGCGCGGCAGGTTCGCGCCGGCCGGCACGGGCCCTGCGATCCCGGGGGATATGCGGTGGTGGTAGAGCTTGTCGATCGTGCCGAGCACCGACGAGACCTGGCCCTCGCGCATGATCCGCACCACGTGCCCGCCGCAGTTGTGGCAGGTCGGGTTCGACAGCGGGGAGGGCACCCGCTCGCCCTTGACCGTGTAGATGATGAAGGGCTGGCCCTTGCCGTCGACGTGGTGCTCGATCTCGTAGCCCTGCTCCCAGGCGTAACCGCACTTCATGCACGCGAACGAGTACGCCTCGTGCACGGTGTGCACCCCGGGCGCGGTCTGCGCGGTCGGTGCCGTCGGTGCGGTCTGCGCGGTCGGTGCGATTGCGGGGGCCGGGGCGGGTGCCGAGGTGTCTGCGATCTCACTCATGCCAGCTCCTCTTGTTCCACTGGTGCCGTTGCCAGTGGACGCCTCTTCGGGCGGGAGCGCATCAGGCCCTGTCTACTGTTGGACGGACTTTGGGCGACTCATGCCCAAAGCGCCCGGTGCGCGGTCTGAGCTTTGCTTTTCAGGTTAGCTCTTTACCGTCTTACGGCGCCTTTTGTGTCGCATTCTTTGCCGCGACGACCGCGTCGAAGACCTCGCGCTTGGGTACGCCGGCCTCGGCCGCCACCGCCGCGATGGCCTCCTTGCGACGCTCCCCCGCCTCCTCGCGCACCCGCACCCTGCGCACCAGCTCCTCGGCGTCCACGTCGCCCGGTCCGGCCGCGGGGGCGCCCTCGACCACGATGGTGATCTCGCCGCGTACGCCCTCGGCGGCCCAGGCGGCCAGCTCGCCGAGCCCGCCGCGCTTGACCTCCTCGTACGTCTTGGTCAGCTCGCGGCAGACGGCGGCCCGCCGGTCGGCGCCGAAGACCTCGGCCATGGCGGCGAGGGTGTCGTCGAGCCGGTGCGGGGCCTCGAAGTAGACGAGCGTGCGCCGCTCGCCCCCGACCTCGCGCAGCCGGCCGAGGCGCTCGCCCGCCTTGCGCGGCAGGAACCCCTCGAAGCAGAACCGGTCGACGGGCAGCCCGGACAGGGCGAGTGCGGTGAGCACCGCGGACGGCCCGGGGACGGCGGTGACCTTGATGTCCTTCTCCACGGCGGCGGCCACCAGCCGGTAGCCGGGGTCGGAGACCGAGGGCATGCCCGCGTCGGTCACCAGCAGCACCCGCCTGCCGTTCTCCAGTGCCTCGACCAGCTCCGGGGTCCGGGCCGACTCGTTGCCCTCGAAGTACGAGACGACGCGTCCGGTGGTGTGCACGCCGAGCCCCTGGGTCAGCCTGCGCAGGCGCCGGGTGTCCTCGGCGGCGACCACGTCGGCGCGCTCCAGTTCGGCCGCGAGCCTGGGCGGGGCGTCGGCGAGGTCACCGATCGGGGTGCCGGCGAGCACGAGCGTGCCCGTCAGGCCTGCGGCCGGGCCTGCGGGCGTGGCTGCGGTGGCGGGGGTTTCGGGGCGGCGGGGCTGGTCAGTGGTCACCCGCCCATCCTCTCAGCCGTCCCGCCCGGCACGTCATGCGTCCCGTCCGGCGCACACCGGCCCGCCCCGGAGCTGGGGTTCGCACAGGCGCGTTCCCTACGATGACCCGGTGACCAGTACCGCGACGCCGCCGCCCAGCCCCGCGGGGGCCCCGCCCGCCCCCGTGGCGGGGCGCGAAGACCAGCCGTCCACCTGGCTGCGCCGCCTGCGCGCCTTCGGCTACGTGCCCCCCGCCCGGACCGGGCGCGGGGACGTCCGCTCCCGCCTGGTGCCCCCGTACGCCCGGCCCTCCGGCCAGTTGTGGACGGCGCTCGGCATCCACGAGTCGGCGGCGGACGGCTGGCAGCGCTTCCTGGCATGGGCCGGGCCGCTGCTGGTGGCGCTGGTGGCGGGAGTGCTGCGCTTCGTGCACCTGGGCAGCCCGAAGGCGGTGATATTCGACGAGACGTACTACGCCAAGGACGCCTGGGCCACCATCAAGCAGGGCTACGAGGCGAGTTGGCCCAAGGACATCGACAAGTCGATCCTCGCCAACCCGGACGGGGTGGCACTCCCCGTCGACCCCGGCTACGTCGTGCACCCGCCGGTCGGCAAGTGGGTCATCGGACTCGGCGAGTGGATGTTCGGCTTCACGCCGTTCGGGTGGCGCTTCATGACGGCCGTGCTCGGCACCCTGTCGGTGCTGATGCTGTGCCGGATCGGGCGGCGCCTGTTCCGGTCCACCTTCCTGGGCTGCCTGGCGGGCGCGCTGCTGGCGGTGGACGGCCTGCACCTGGTGATGAGCCGGACCGCCCTGCTCGACCTGGTGCTGATGTTCTTCGTACTGGCGGCCTTCGGGGCGCTGCTGATCGACCGGGACCGGGCGCGGGCCCGGCTCGCCGCCGCGCTGCCGGTGGACGAGGAGGGCCGTACCCACCCGGACGTGCGGATCGCGGAGACGCTGCGGCTGGGCCGGCGTCCGTACCGGATCCTGGCGGGGGTGTGTCTGGGCCTGGCCTTCGGCACGAAGTGGAACGGCCTGATCGTCCTGGCCTTCTTCGGGGTGCTGACGGTGCTGTGGGACGCGGCGGCGCGGCGCACCGCGGGCGCGGGCACCCCGTACGCGGCGATGCTGCGCCGGGACGCGCTGCCGGGCTTCCTGTCCACGGTGCCGGTGGCGGTCGCGGTGTACCTGGCGTCGTGGACGGGCTGGATCCTGAGCCCGGACAACGGCAAGGGCGGCTACTTCCGCGACTGGGCCGCCAAGCAGGACCAGCACAGCGCCCTGTCGTTCCTGCCGGAGTGGCTGCGCAGCCTGTGGCACTACGAGACCGAGGTCTACAAGTTCCACGTCGGTCTGACCTCGGGCCACACGTACGACTCGAACCCGTGGAGCTGGCTGGTCCTGGGGCGTCCGGTCTCGTACTTCTACGAGTCCCCCGAGCCCGGCACGGACGGCTGCCCGGCGACGGAGGCGGGCAAGTGCGCCCGCGAGGTGCTGGCCCTGGGAACGCCGCTGCTGTGGTGGGCGGGCTGCTTCGCCCTGCTGTACGTGCTGTGGCGGTGGTTCTTCCGCCGCGACTGGCGGGCGGGCGCGATCGCGTGCGCGCTGGGAGCGGGCCTGCTGCCCTGGTTCAACTACCAGGAGCGGACCATCTTCTTCTTCTACGCGGTGGTCTTCGTCCCGTACCTGTGCCTGGCGGTGGCGATGATGATCGGCGCCCTCCTGGGCCCGTCGGGCTCGACGGAACGCCGCCGCGCCCTGGGCGCGATCGCGGCGGGCGTACTGGTGCTGCTGATCATCTGGAACTTCATCTACTTCTGGCCGATCTACACGGGCCAGACGATCCCGATGGACTCCTGGCGGAACCGCATGTGGCTGGACACCTGGGTCTAGCAGGCAGAACGACGGGCCCGGCACCTCCTGGTGCCGGGCCCGTCGTGGTCGTCAGCGGTGGTCGCTGGCCGTCATGGGCCGCCCCTGACGGCCCACAGACGGCCCCGGCCGCCCCGGGTAGATGACCCTGTCGGCGCCACCGGGCAGCCCGACTTCCGACACTTCAGGCACCACCGCGATGTCACCCCTCACCGGTACCGCCCCCCTACGCCACCGTCGCCGACGGCCGTAAATCCGGGGGAGATGGAAAGCGGACCAACCGTGACCGACCGCCTCCTGATCCGTAGGCGCGGGCCACCGAGGCAAGTCCCTCCCCGGGTCTGGCCAGCCACGTGGCGCGGGCCGTACGAGCAGCGCCATGTTCATGGAGATCCACGGATGTACGGCTACGTTGATGTCAGGATGTCACCCGGCTGATGCGCGGGCGTGGTTTGCCCCCAATGTGCACCGAGAGCAATCGGCGATCAGCAAGGGCCCGACCCCGGTGCGCCCGGGCTCATCCCTGCGAATGCACGGAGCACGCCACGCGCCAAGCTCAGCGGCTTTCACCCGAGGCACAACTCCATCATGGATCCAGTCTGTACTCAACGCTGCTTGTGAATCCCCGACTGACGACGAAAGGGTCGATTTCTCCCAGCTGCGCGATTCCACGCAACCCCTTCTCATCAGCAACCTCACGATCGACGTATTGAAATCTCGTTTGCATGTACGGCTGGCCACGAGAAGGCTCCATGGGAAAAATTACTGCCGTGCGCGCAACGGGTCGGTCACCAAGCTCCAAACGAAGCCAGCTCTGCGCAGGTACCGCGGTCTGAAAGCATGCCTCCGGGAGCGTGATCTCCGGGTTCACTTTCGCCCCGTCCCGCCGCACATGCGATTCGCACGGCTTGAATGGCCCCAGGTCACTGCCGATACGAGTAAGCAGAGACAGGTGAACGGTTAGCCGGAGTTTCTCCTGCGCATCATTCTTCACATCAAATACAAACGATGTAGAAAACTTCTGACCGGGAGTCAAGTGGCCGCCGGGTCTCACCAGGCGACCGATTTTAACCAACCCTTTAAAAGGACTCAAATCTGCCGACGTCACACGCCAGGGCATACCTAGGTTGGCGCTCAACTCCCCATTCGTCAACACGTGGTCTGGCGACTCCACAGCGTGCCCTGTCACCGTGTACATGGCGCCGAGAACGTTCACCTCGGCTGCTCCGATATTTTCCAACTCCACGGTTGCGCGCATGTGAGTGACACCCTTATACCGACCCACATCATCAAGATGGGCGACCACATTTACCCGCGGGCGCTCGTAAGTTGGCTTGAAGAAAGTCAGATACCAAAACTGGATCGCCCCAGCCAACGGGAGAAGTGCCACGACTACCACCCACGCACCTTTCAGCAGGCCGGCCGGGTGCTCCATAATCGCACCAAAAAGCACGACAACTGCAACAATTAGCAATAGTAAAGTGATGCAGAATACGCCAATGTCCCAGCGATCGTGAACGCGACTGCTCAGCTCGATGCTGATTGGGATGAACAGGAGGGGGAGGGCGGACGCCTGGCTGGCAACAACGCTTGGAAACTCCCACGGTTTCCGCTGCCGACCACGCGAAAGCCGACCGACATCACGCCAGGCGACCAGACTGATGATCCCTACAGCGAATCGTAGTAGAATAGTGGCGGCTTGGGCGTCCCAGAAGCGAACAGTATCGACGAGAGCAGTTCCCGAAAAGGCGAAAAAATCAGACAAGAGGGCAAATCGAAGCGTCGCCAGAACTTTAGGAGAGTTCAGAGCCATGCCGTTATGTTAAAGGGTCGGATATGCTTCTACATAAGACGTCAGGCACGGCAAGTCTTTGGCCTTGCGTTCGTGGGGACGGCGAAGCGGGCGGCAGCCGCGAACTCCTCTTCGCATCCGGGCTGCCGTATGTGTTTTGTCGGGTTCACCGCCGCCCTCATGCTGGCCGTTCTCGGCGCCGCGGTTCCTGTTGCGCAGGCTGTCGTACCGGCCGTCACCGGGCCGACGTGCGTGAAGGCCAAGGGAAGTGTGGAGTACGACTCCGGTACCGGCCTGTGGACTTGCATAGGCGGCGAGTACGACGGCCAACCCATCACCACGAGCTGAGCGCCGGCCCGGCCCCGGGGGTTCGGGGCGGGCAACTCGGCGTACAGGCAGATTGACGGTGCGTCATCTCTGCAACTCGCGTGGCCGCAGGGGAGGCAGGAGTGCCCGGGGTGGTCGGGACGCAAGGGGCGGATGTTCCGGTCCGGTAACAAGAGTGACACCGTTCGCTCGCAGCGCGTAAGGTCTGCACCTGAGGTTCTTTGAACGCGTTCAGAGAACGGGGGATCCTGGGGAGGGGACGCAGTGAACGGGGCGGCGAAGGGTGCCATCGTCGGCGGGGTGTTTCTCGCGATGGTGGGCGGGGCCGGGTACGGGGTGTACGCCCTGGTCGGGGACAGCGGCCAGGGGCACGGCAAGGACGGCGGGGCAGCCGTCCGGGAGGAGAAGGCGAGCGGGCCGGTCACCGACAAGGAGGCCGCGCAGACCGCGAAGGCCTTTCTCGCCGCCTGGGCGGCCGGCGACGCGCGCGCGGCCGCCGACCTGACGAACAACGTGCAGGCCGCGCAGACGGCGGTGGCCGACTACCGGGCCAAGGCGTACGTGTCCAAGGCCGTGATCACCCCGGGGGCGCAGACGGGCACGACCATCCCGTTCGCTGTCGCCGCCGAAGTCACGTACGAGGGGGTGAGCAAGCCGCTCGCGTACGAGTCCAAGCTGACCGTCGTGCGCGGGCTCACCAGCGGCAAGCCGCTGGTCGACTGGCAGCCCTCGGTCATCCACCCGCAGCTCGGCAAGGACGAGAAGCTGCGCGCGGGGGCTCCAGCGGCCCCGCCGGTCAAGGCGGTCGACCGCTCCGGCGAGGAGCTGACCGCCGAGAAGTACCCCTCGCTGCGGCCGGTCCTCGACCAGCTGCGCCAGACCTACGGCGGCAAGGTGGGCGGCAAGCCGGGCGCCGAGCTGTGGATCGAGCCGACCGCGCAGGACGCGCCGAAGCGGACGCTGCTGACCCTGGTCGAAGGTGAGCCGAGCACGCTGAAGACGACGCTGGACGCGACGGTGCAGGCGGCCGCGGAGAAGGCCGTCGCCCGCTACCCCGAGTCCTCGGTGGTGGCCGTCAAGCCGAGCAACGGGCACATCCTGGCCGTGGCCAACAACCGCAAGGACGGCTTCAACGCGGCCATGCAGGGCACGCGGGCACCCGGCTCGACGATGAAGATCGTGACCTCGGCCATGCTGATCGACCGCGGCAAGGCGGCGGCCGACAAGCCGGCCGAATGCACCAGGGAAGCCTCCTGGGGCGGCCGCACCTTCCACAACCTGGACAACTTCGAGCTGCCCGGCGCCACTTTCGCGACCAGCTTCGCCAAGTCCTGCAACACCGCCTTCATCAAGCAGATCGACGACGTCAAGGACGACGCGGCGCTGTCGAAGGAGGCCCGGGAGGTCTTTGGCATCGGCCTGGACTGGAAGACGGGCATCAAGTCCACCGACGGCAAGGTCCCGGTGGCCGGCGGTGCGGAAGCGGCCGCCGCGTACATCGGGCAGGGCCAGGTCACCATGAACCCGCTGAACATGGCCTCCATCACGGCGACCGCGCGCAGCGGACAGTTCCACCAGCCGCTGCTGGTCGCGGCGGACCTGGACGGCCGTACGCTCGCGACCGCGGAGCGGCGCATGAAGCCGTCGGTGCAGCAGCAGCTGGTGCAGATGATGCGGCTGACGGCGACGAACGGCACCGCGGCGCAGGTGATGCGGTCGGTCGGCGGCTCGGACAAGGGCGCGAAGACCGGCTCGGCGGAGGTCGACGGCGCGGGCAGCCCCGACAGCTGGTTCACCGGCTACAGCGGTGACGTCGCGGCCGCCGCGATGGTCGAGGGCGGCGGCCACGGCGGGGACGCGGCGGGCCCGATCGTCGCGGCCGTGCTCAACTCCTGAGCCGGGGACCGGGTCCTGCGCCGAGCGGCAAGCAGGGCGCGGGCCACGCGGCGAAGGGTTTCGGGGCCCCGGAGGGGCACAGCGCCCCGGACCCGCGCTGCGACCGGGCCGCGTCAGAGGCTGGCGCGCACCGCCCGGACCAGTGCCTGGGCGCGGGGGTCGGCGGTGACCGACGTGGCGTGGGCGTTGGTGACGTAGCCGAAGCCGATGCCCGCCTCCGGGTCCGCGAAGCCGAGCGACCCGCCGCGGCCCGGATGACCGAAGGAGGCCGGGGACAGCAACGGCGAGGCCGGGCTGTGCAGCATGTAGCCGGGGCCGAAGCGGGTGTTGACCACGAGCACCCGGTCGGGCCCGGACGAGAGCTCCGTACCCGCCAGGCGGACCGTCTCCGGGGTGAACAGGCGCGGCCCGTCCTGCGTGTCGCCGAGCAGCGCCGCGTACAGGCCGGCCAGGCCGCGGGCGGTGCCGATGCCCGCCGAGGCCGGGAGTTCGGCGGCCCGGAACTCCGGGGCGTTCTCGTCCGCGAGCGGGGTGATCGCGGCGAAGGCGCGGCGGGTCAGCGAGGTGGGGTCCGCGTACGCCTCCGAAACGTTTCGCCGGGGCCGCGTCCGAAGACCTGCCGCCGTCTGCGGCGGCTCCACCGGACCCACCCGGCCCACCCGGCCCGACTCCGCCTCCGCCTCCGGCAGGCCGATCCAGAACTCCAGCCCCCTCGGGCCTGTCACCTCCTGCGCCAGCCACTGGCCCAGCGAGGCCCCGGTCGCCCGCAGCACCAGCTCCGACAGCAGCCAGCCGTACGTCTGCGCATGGTAGCCGTGGGCCGTGCCCGGCTCCCAGAAGGCCCGCTGCTCGGCGACCGCACGCGCCCCCGAGCTCCCGTCCACCGCCTCGGCGGGGGTCAGCGGCACGTCCAGCGCCGGCACCCCCGCCCGGTGGGCGAGCAGGTCCCGTACGAGGGCGTGCTCCTTGCCGCCCGCCTTGAACTCGGGCCAGTACGCCCCCACGGGCGCGTCCAGGTCCAGCAGCCCGCGCTGGTGCAGCAGCAGCGGTACGACGGCGGCCACGCCCTTGGTGGCCGAGCGCACCACCTGCGCGGTGCCCGCCGCCCAGGGCCGGCCGCCCTCCCCGCCGTCGACGTCCTGGGGGCCAGCCCACAGGTCCACGACCTTGCGGCCGTCCCGGTACACGGCCACCGCCGCGCCCCGGTCCCCGAGCACCTCGAAATTGCGTACGAAAGCGTCCCGGACGGCCTCGAAGCCCTCCGCCACCACACCCTGGATGTTCACGAGCGGTCCAACAATCGCCTGATCCGACTTATGCCACCGATACCGAACGCGGGTCGAAGCCGAAGGGCAGCTCCAGCCGGTGCGCCCGCATCAGCTCCTCGTCGCACAGCAGGTCCTGGGTGCGCCCGTCCGCGGCGATGACCCCCTCGCTGAGGATCACCGAGCGCGGGCACAGCTCCAGCGCGTACGGCAGGTCGTGCGTGACCATCAGCACGGTCACGTCCAGGGAGCGCAGGATGTCGGCGAGCTCGCGCCGCGACGCCGGGTCCAGGTTGGAGGAGGGCTCGTCGAGCACGAGGATCTCCGGCTGCATGGCGAGGACGGTCGCCACGGCGACCCGGCGGCGCTGGCCGAAGGACAGGTGGTGCGGCGGCCGGTCGGCGAAGGCCTCCATCCCGACCTGTTCGAGCGCCCCGCGCACCCGCGCCTCCAGTTCCGCACCCCGCAGGCCCGCGGCCGCCGGGCCGAAGGCCACGTCCTCCCGGACGGTCGGCATGAACAGCTGGTCGTCCGGGTCCTGGAAGACGATCCCCACCCGGCGCCGGATCTCGGCGAGGTTGCGCTTCTCCACCGGGAGCCCGGCCACCGCCACCGTGCCGACCCCGCCGTCGAGGATGCCGTTGAGGTGCAGCACCAGAGTGGTCTTCCCGGCGCCGTTGGGACCGAGCAGCGCCACCCGCTCCCCCTGTCCGACGGTGAGGTCCACGCCGAAGAGGGCCTGGTGGCCGTCCGGGTAGGCGAAGGCGAGGCCGCTGACCTCCAGGGACGGAGGAGAGGACGGGGGAAGGGAGGACGGAGGAAGGGAGGCGGAAGGAGTCACAGCGTCCATCCCATCAGACAGACGGCGAGGGCCGTCACGGGGAGGGCGGCCGCGTACGCCCACTGGGCGCGCGTGGCCGCGACGTCGTCGATCACCGGCATGGATCCGGTGTAGCCCCGGCTGACCATGGCGAGGTAGACCCGCTCGCCGCGCTCGTAGGAGCGGATGAACAGGGCTCCGGCCGTCTTGGCCAGGACCCCCCAGTGCCGGATGCCGGAGGCCTCGAACCCGCGCGAGCGTCGGGCGATCGACATCCGGCGCAGCTCGTCGGTGATCACGTCACCGTACCGGATCATGAACGAGGCGATCTGGACGAGCAGCGGGGGCAGCTTGAGGCGCTGCAGCCCGAGCAGCAGCGACCGCAGTTCGGTGGTGGAGGCGAGCAGGACGGAGGCGGCGACCCCGAGGGTGCCCTTGGCCAGCACGTTCCAGGCGCCCCACAGGCCGGAGACGCTGAGCGAGAGGCCGAGCACCTCCACCCGCTCGCCCTGCGCCACGAAGGGCATCAGCACGGCGAAGGCGACGAACGGGACCTCGATCAGCAGCCGGCGCAGCAGGAAGGCCGCCGGGATCCGGGCGGTCGCCGTGACCGCGGCGATGAGGACCGCGTAGAGACCGAAGGCCCACACCGCCTCGCGCGGTGTGGACACGACAACCACGACGAAGCCGAGCGCCGCGGCGATCTTGCAGTGGGGCGGCAGGGCGTGCACCGGCGAGTGGCCGTGCCGGTAGAGCTTGTGGGCGTGGCCGGCGCCCATGTCAGCCCGCCGCGGAGGGGCTCGCGGGCAGGGCTGCCGACTCGTCCGCGCGGCGACGGCGCACGGTCCAGAAGATCCCGGTGCCGACGGCGACGGTCGCGCCGACGCCGATGACCCCGGCGAGGCCGCCGGAGAGGCGGACGTCGTCGACGTCCTTGACGCTGTAGTCGGCGAGCGGGGAGTCGGCGGCGGCGTGCTCCTGGACCTTCTGGTCGATGCCCTGGTCGGCGGCGACCTTCTCCAGGCCGTCGGGGCTGGCGGAGGCGTAGAAGGAGACGAAACCGGCCAGCACGAGCGCGGTGACCAGGCCGGTGGCCCACACCTTCCGGGTCGAGCCGCCGGGGCGGGCCGCGGCGGCCGCGGGGGCGGCGACCGGGGCGTCGACCAGCTCGCCGCCCACGCGCAGCTTCAGCGGGGAGGCGAGCGTGCGGGCCCCGTGCACCAGGTCGGGCCGTACGGCGAGCACGGCGGCCACGGTCGCGGCGGTGATCACGGCCTCGCCGATGCCGATGAGGACGTGCACGCCCACCATCGCGGTGAACACCTTGCCGACGGACACGTCGGTGGTGCCGCCGAGGGCGTAGAGGAGGGTGAACGTGACGGCCGCGCCGGGCACCGAGAGCAGCGCCCCGGCGAAGGCGGCGACGGTGACGGAGCGGCGGGTGTCCGGCAGGAGCTTCAGCAGACCCCGGAAGACCGCGTAGGCGACGACCACGGTCACCACGGCCATGTTCACGACGTTCACGCCGAGGGCGGTCAGGCCGCCGTCGGCGAAGAGGACGCCCTGCATGAGGAGGACCACCGACACGCACAGCACGCCGGTGTAGGGGCCGACGAGGATCGCGGCGAGGGCACCGCCCAGCAGGTGTCCGCTGGTGCCGGCCGCGACCGGGAAGTTCAGCATCTGGACGGCGAAGATGAAGGCGGCGACCAGCCCGGCCAGCGGCGCGGCGCGCTCGTCGAGCTCGCGGCGGGCACCCCGCAGGCTCACGGCCACGGCTCCCGCGGCGGCGGCACCTGCGGCCAGTGACACGGGGGCGTCGATGAATCCGTCGGGCACGTGCATGGATGGGCTCCGCTTCTCCCCCGGACTCCTCCGGGGGGTACCCCGGGGCTGTCCGGGCCTTGACCTGAAAAACCTTTAACCGCTCAAGAATAGTGCCCTATTGCAAACCGTTGGCAAGAGCGTCCACCTCACAAAGACCGACGCGCGCAATGGTGGGAATGTGCGAGGCTGGGGGCAATACGGACGGATACGTTCCGATCTGAGGAGTCTTCTCGTGTCAGCCACCGCCGAGAATCCCCCCGCGACCGCAGCGACAGCGACCACGGCGACCGCGACCTCCCGGGCCGACGCCCCCGCGGCCCCCGCAGGCGCCACGGCCACGGCCACGGCCACCCCCACCGCCACTGCCACCGCCGTCGAGGAGCGCGTCGTCGCCCGTGTGATCAGCGACGATCCGCTCTACCGGAAGATCCCGGTCGCCCTGCGCTTCACTCCCACGGAGCCCCTGGCCGTCCGGATCGTCTTCCCCGCGGGCCTGTCGCCCGAGGGCACCGACAACGAGTGGGTCTTCCCCCGGGCCCTCCTGGAGTCCGGCCTCCAGATCCCGACGGGGACCGGGGACGTACGCGTCTGGCCCTGCGGCCGGGTCCAGGCGGTGGTCGAGTTCCACTCCCCCGAGGGTGTCGCCGTGATCCAGTTCGACATCGCCGCCCTGCGCCGCTTCCTGCGCCGTACGTACGCGCCCGCCGAGGCCGCTGCCCCCACCGCCACCCGGTAGGCCCAGCGGGCCGCAGGCAAAAACGGGCCCGGCCCCGCACCCGGTCATCGGGTGCGGGGCCGGGCCGTTCGCCACAGGGCGCGCGGGCGTCAGGCGTTGACCAGCTCGCGGTCCTTGTCCGGGCCCTCCGTGTCCTGCGCCGCTTCGCCGAGGTGCTTGCGCAGGCTCTCGCCCTCCACGTCCACGTTCGGCAGCAGCCGGTCCAGCCAGCGCGGCAGCCACCAGGCCTTGTGGCCGAGCAGCGCCAGCACCGCCGGGACGATCGCCATGCGGACGACGAAGGCGTCGAAGAAGACGGCGACGGCCAGGCCGAAGCCGATCATCTTGATCATCTGCTCGCTGGCGCCGATGAAGCCGGAGAACACCGCGATCATGATGACGGCGGCGGCGACGACCACCCGGGCGCTGTACTGGAAGCCGGTGACGACCGCCTGGCCCGGGCGCTCGCCGTGGACGTAGGCCTCACGCATCCGGGTGACCAGGAAGACCTCGTAGTCCATGGCCAGGCCGAAGACCACGCCCACCATGAAGATCGGCATCATGCTCATGATCGGGCCGGTCTGCTCCACCCCGAACAGCGAGCCGAGCCAGCCCCACTGGAAGACCGCGACGACCGCGCCGAGGGCCGCGACGACCGACAGCAGGAAGCCGAGGGCCGCCTTGAGCGGGACCAGGACCGAGCGGAAGACCACCATCAGCAGCAGGAAGGCGAGGCCGACCACGAGCGCCAGGTAGGGCAGCAGCGCGTCGTTCATCTTCTGCGAGAAGTCGATGTTCATCGCGGTCGCGCCGGTGACGAGGACGTCGTCCCCGCTGCCGTCGCGGATCGTGTGGACCAGGTTCTCGGTCTCCACCGAGGACGGGCGGTCCTTCGGGATGACCGTGATCACGGCGGCGTCGCCGGCCTCGTTGGGAGCCGGCGGGGTGACCGCGGCGACGCCCTCCAGGCCCTTGATCCGGCCCTGGGTCTCGTCGGCGAGCTTCTTGTCACCGTCGACGACCACGAGCAGCGGGCCGTTGAAGCCCGGACCGAAGCCCTCCGACAGCAGGTCGTACGCCTTGCGCTGGGTGGTGGAGACCGGCTGGGCGCCGTCGTCCGGCAGGCCCATCTCCAGCTTGCTCGCCGGGATGGCGATGGCGCCGAGGCCGATCACACCGACGAGCAGGACCATGACCGGGCGGCGCAGTACGAAGCGGGCCCAGCGAGTGCCGCCGTTGGGCTTGGGCGTGGCGCCGGCCGGGCGGCCCTTGCCGAACAGCCGGCTCTTCGTGCCCGCCGGCAGCACCTTCTTGCCCGCGAAGCCGAGGATGGCCGGGACCAGCGTCAGGGCGACCAGGACCGCGATCACCACGGTGGCCGCGGCCGCGAAGCCCATCTTGGTCAGCATCGGGATGTTGACGACGGCCAGGCCCACCAGGGCGATGACCACGGTCAGACCGGCGAAGACCACCGCGGAACCAGCGGTTCCGGCAGCGCGGCCCGCGGCCTCGTCCCGCTCCCGGCCCTCGGCGAGCTCCACGCGGTAGCGGGAGACGATGAAGAGCGCGTAGTCGATGCCGACCGCGAGGCCGATCATCATCGCGAGCGTGGAGGTGGTGGATCCGAGGTCCAGCACGTTGGCGAGCGCGGCGATCGAGGAGACGCCGATGCCCACACCGATCAGCGCGGTCAGCAGCGGCAGCCCGGCCGCGATCAGCGAGCCGAAGGTGATGACGAGGACGATCCCGGCGATCAGGATGCCGACGATCTCGCCCGAGCCCGTCTCGGGGGCCGTCATCAGCGCGTCGCCGCCGATCTCGACGGTCAGTCCCGCGGCCTTGGCCTGCGTGCCCGAGCCCTTGAGCGCATCGCGCGTCTCGTCCTTGAGCTCCATGCCGCTGACGTCGTACTTGACGCTGACGTAGGCGGTGGAGGCGTCCTGGCTCACGGCCTGGGCCTGGTACGGGTCGGTGACCGAGGCGACCTGGGCCGCGCCGGGACCGGACTTCAGGCCGGAGACGATCTTCTCGACCTCGGCCTTGTTCTTCGGGTCGTTGACCGTCGCGCCCGCGGGCGCCTTGATCACGATGCGGGCGGTGGCGCCGTCGGCGGCCATGCCCGGGAACTTCTTGTCCAGCAGGTCGAAGGCCTTCTGGGCCTCCGTGCCGGGTATCGAGAAGGAGCCCGACGTGGGGGCGGACGCCGTCGCGGCGCCGAAGCCGGCGGCGAACAGCAGCGCCACCCAGACGAGGGCGACGAGACCGCGGCGCCGGAAGGCGCCCCTGCCGAGTCGGTAGAGGAAGGTGGCCACTGAGGTGGTTCTCCCGTTCAGGTCGTGGGATGGATCCGGGATGGATCAGGGCGTGGAAAGCCGGCCCGACGACGAGAGCGGCGTGTCAGGAGCAGCAGAGGGACGTGCGCGAAGACTCAGACGCCGAGGGCGGGGAAGACCACGGCGTCGATGAAGTCCCCGAGGAAGGCCCGGTCGACGGACCGGTCCTCGATCAGCGGAAGCGCGATGAACGCGCCGACGAGCATGTGCGGGACGAAACAGAGGGCCGGACAGTCCGGGGCGACCTCGCCCCGGTCCACGGCCCGCTGGAGCATCAGCTGGAGACCGGTGATCTCCGGGTCGACCAGCAGGTCCCGCAGTGCCTTGTGAAGCTCCGGGCTCTCGTGGACCGCATGGGCCAGACCCCGCATCAGCGCGGTGTCCTTGGCCATCTGCGCATCGTCGGAGTGCTCGACCATGAGGTGGAAATCGCCGCGCAGGCTACCCGTGTCGATCTCCCGCAGGGACATCGGCTGGGTGCACCGCAGGGCCTTGGCGACCAGCTCCGGCTTGCTCCCCCACTGGCGGTAGAGGGTGGCCTTGCTGGACTTCGTACGGGCGGCGACCGCATCCATGGTCAACGCCTCGTAGCCGACCTCGCGCAGGAGGTCGAGGACCGCCCCGTGCAGCTCGGCTTCCCGCTCGGGGGTGATCCGGCTGCGCCGCGAGGGAACTTCGTCGATCATCTGCGACACCTCCTTGTCCATCCATCCGAACGAAACTGTTTCGTACGCCTCGATACTACTCCCCTCCCCTAGCGAAACGAAACCGTTCCGTTTCGCTGGAGGATGTGGCATGGATCACGTGTACGAGTTGCCAGGCCCCTGTCGCCCGGAAAGCATTGTGGGGTGAGTCACGACGCCGCGTACCTCCGATTCCCGCACCTGCACGGCGATCTGCTGTGCTTCGTCACCGAGGACGATCTTTGGGTAGCGCCCTTGGTTCCGCCTGGAGAACCGGTCGGCCGGGCCTGGCGGATCACGGTCGACCGGACCAGAGCCGGCCATCCGCGCTTCTCGCCGGACGGGCGGCACATCGCCTACACCACGTGGCGCAGCCTCGATCCGGAGATCCACTTGGCCCCCGTCGACGGCGGCCCGGCGCGCCAGCTCAGCTACTGGGGCTCCACCGACACCCGCGTCTGCGGCTGGACCCCGCCCGACAAGGACGGCCGCAGCGACATCCTCGCGGTGTCCTCGCACGGTCAGCCCTTCTCCTACTACGCGTGGGCCTACAGCCTGCCGGCCGACGGCTCCCCCGGCGGCCAGCTGCCCTGGGGCCCGGTCTCCGACATCGCCGTCCACGAGGAACCCGGCGGCGAGCGCCGCACGCTGCTGCTGACGGGCAAACCCCCGCACGAGCCCGCCGCCTGGAAGCGCTACCGCGGCGGCGCCACCGGCCGGCTCTGGCTGCACGGCACACAACTGCTGGAGCACATGGAGGGCCACCTCGACGCGCCGATGTTCGTGGACGGCAGGATCGCCTTCCTCTCCGACCACGAGGGCATCGGCAACCTGTACTCCTGCCTGCCCGACGGCACCGACCTGCGCCGGCACACCGACCACGAGGAGTTCTACGCCCGGCACGCCTCCAGCGACGGCTCGCGGGTCGTCTACCAGTGCGCCGGCGACCTCTGGCTCGTCGAATCCCTGGCCCCCGAGGCCGTCCCGCGCAAGCTCGACGTCCGGCTCGGCGGACCCCGCCCGGGCCGGCGCACCTACCAGGTCCCGGCCGCGCACCACGTCGACTCGCTCTCCGTCGACGCCACGGGGCGTGCCAGCGCGGTCGTCGTACGGGGCAGCCTGTACTGGCTCACCCACCGCGACGGACCCGCACGGACCATCGCCGACACCCCGGGCGTACGGGTGCGGCTGCCCGAGATGCTCGGCAGCGGCGGGCAGGTCGCGTACGTGACGGACGCGGAGGGCGAGGACGCGATCGAGATCGCCTACCTGCCGCGGGCCTCGGGGGAGCGGGAGCCCCGGCGGCTGGCCTCGGGGAAGCTGGGCCGCGTACTGGAACTGCTGTCCGATCCGGACGGCGAGCGGCTCGCCATCGCCTCCAACGACGGGCGCCTGCTGCTCCTCGACGCGGCGGAGGAGTCCGACGGCGAGGTGACGGAGCTCATCCGGTCCGTCAACGGGCCCGTCACCGACCTGGCCTTCTCCCCCGACGGAGCCTGGCTGACCTGGTCGCACCCGGGTATCGGGCGCTCGCTGCGGCAGATCAAGATGGCCAGGATCTCCGGCCCCGGGCCGCGCACCGTCGTGGACGTCACCAACGGCCGGTTCGAGGACGACCATCCGGTCTTCACCCGGGACGGACGCTATCTCGCGTTCCTGTCCTGGCGCGGTTTCGACCCGGTGTACGACGTCCACACCGGCGACCTGTCCTTCCCGCTGGGCTGCCGCCCCTACCTGGTGCCGCTGTCCTCGGCGACCCCCTCGCCCTTCGCGTACACGCCCCACGGCCGGCCGGCGGCGGGCGGACTCGACCCGGTGGAAGGCGAGTCGAGCGAGGGCGACGGCTCGGTGATCGTGGAGGTGGAGGGGCTGGAGAGCCGGGTCACGCCGTTCCCGGTCACGGCCTCGAAGTACTCCGCGCTCTACCCGGTGCACGGCGGCGGCCTGGTGTGGCTGCGCTGGCCGATCTCGGGCGCGCTCGGCGAGACCTTCGCCAACCCGGCCGACACCAGCGGCAAGCCGACCCTGGAGCACTTCGACATCACCAAGGCCCGCAAGAGTGAACTGGCCTCCGGGCTGGACTGGTTCGCGGTCAGCGGCGACGGCACCCGGCTGGTGATCAACGACGACGGCGACCTGCGCGCGGTCCCGGCGACCGAGTCGGGCGACAGCGACTCCACCGTCTACCTGGACCTGCGGCGCATCCACCACGAGGTGGACCCGGCGGCCGAGTGGCGCCAGGCCTTCGAGGAGGCCGGCCGGCTGATCCGTGCGTACTTCTGGGAGCCGAAGATGTGCGGCATCGACTGGGACGGGGTGCTGAGCCAGTACCGCCCCCTGGTCGAACGGGTCGCCTCACCCGACGAGTTCGCCGACCTGATGCGCGAGGTGCTCGGTGAACTCGGCACCTCCCACGCCTACGTCTCGCCCCCGCGCCGCAACGAGGGCCCGCCGCACTACCAGCGTCCGATCGGCCTGCTCGGCGCGAACCTGGTGCACCGCGAGGAAGGGTGGATGGTCAAGCGGATCCTGCCCGGCGAGTCCTCCGACTCCAAGGCCCGCTCGCCGCTGGCGGGGAGCGGGATCCGGGAAGGCGCCATCCTCACCCACGTGGACGGACGGCCGGTGGACCCGGTCACCGGGCCCTACCCGCTGCTCTCGGCGGCCGGCGGCACCACGGTCGAGCTGACCTTCCGGCCCGCCGACGGCGAGGGCCGGCCGCGGCGGGTCGCGGTGGTGCCGCTGATCGACGAGCGGCCGCTGCGCTACCACGACTGGGTGTCCAAGCGGCGGGCGGTGGTCCGCGAGCTCAGCGGCGGCAAGTGCGGTTACCTGCACATCCCCGACATGGGCGGCTCGGGCTGGGCCCAGTTCAACCGGGACCTGCGCATGGAGATGTCCCGGCCCGCCCTGATCGTGGACGTACGCGGCAACGCGGGCGGGCACATCAGCGAGCTGGTGGTGGAGAAGCTGAGCCGCTCGATCCTCGGCTGGGACCTCACGCGCAACGCCCAGCCGGTCAGCTACGCCTCGAACGCGCCGCGCGGTCCGATCGTGGCGCTCGCCGACGAGGCGACCTCCTCGGACGGCGACATGATCACCGCGGCGTTCAAACTGCTGGGGCTCGGCCCGGTCGTGGGCCAGCGCACCTGGGGCGGGGTGGTCGGCATGACCGGCCGGCACACCCTGGGCGACGGAACGGTGATCACGGTGCCGATGAACGCCGCCTGGTTCCCGGAGTACGGCTGGTCGGTGGAGAACCACGGCGTGGAGCCGGACCTCGCGATCATGCGCACCCCGCTCGACTGGGCGGAGGGACGGCACGCCCAGCTGGACGACGCGGTGTTCCTGGCGGTGGAGTTGCTGGAGCAGGAGCCGGCCGCGGTGCCGCCCGGCTATGCGGACGTACCGGACCTGCGGCGTCCGAAGCTGCCGCCGCGCGAGTAGGGCGTGCCCGAGGCGCCGGGGCATGCCCGAGGGGCGCGATCCGCGGCTGCGGGTCGCGCCCCTCGGCTCTGCTCCGGCCAGGGCTGCCGGCGACTCCCCTCCGCTACCGCGGGGAGGCGCCCCCGGTGCGCTCCTTTTCGTCGGCGGCGCCCCCGGCGCCCACGAGCCCCTTGGAGACGCCGGCGAGCCTCGGTTCGAAACGCTTCATCTCCCGCTGCCCGACGGTCGCGATGATCCCGGGCAGATAGCCGCGCACCCCCTGCATCCCGCGCAGCCACCCCTGCGCGTACACGTGCGCGGAGCGCCGCTCGATGCCCGCCACGATCCGGTCCACGGCCGGGCCCAGCGGGTACGTGCGGTTCGCCGGCCAGGGCAGCCGCCGGCGCAGCTCCCGCATCACCTCGTCCCGGTCGGCACCGCGCACCATGTCGGTGTCGGTCCAGGAGAGGTAGCCGACGCCCACCTTGACGCCCTTGTAGCCGACTTCGGCGCGCAGGCAGTGCGCGAAGGCCTCCACGCCGGACTTGGAGGCGCAGTACGCCGTCATCATCGGCGCCGGCGTGATCGCGGCGAGCGAGGCGATCTGCAGGAAGTAGCCGCGGCTCTCCGTGAGGACGGGAAGGAAGGCGCGGGCGGTGACGGCCCCGCCGATCAGGTTGACCTCGATCACCCGGCGCCAGGCGTCGGGATCGGACTCGGCGAACGGACCTCCCGCGGCAACGCCCGCGTTGGCGACGACGATGTCCACCTTGCCGAAGCGCTGCTTGACCTCCTGGGCCACCCGCGCCATGGCCTCGTGGTCGGTGACGTCGGCGTACCAGTGGTCGCTGTCGGAGTGCAGCCGCTCGGAGACCTCCTTGAGCGCCTCCGGCTCCAGACCCACCAGGGCCACCTTCGCGCCGCGCGCGGACAGCTTGCGGGCGAGCAGTTCGCCCACGCCGCGGGCTGCGCCGGTGACGACGGCGACCTGGCCCTCCAGACTCCTGCGAGCACTCACGGCGTCTTCTCCTTCTCCTGGTCGGTCACGTGGTCGGTCGTGTCTGCGGTGCCGGGCAGGTGGCGGGCGGCCAGTTCCCGCAGGGCTCCCGTGACGGCCCGCGGGGCCTCGATCGGGGTCATGTGGCCCATGCCGGTCAGCTCCGTCAGCCCCGCGCAGTGCGGGAGGGCGGCGGCGAGCCGGCGGGCGTGCACGAGCGGCGTCAGCCGGTCGTGCGTACCGCCGACGACCGCGGTGGGCACGGTGAGCGCGGCCAGGTCGGCGTCGAGGTCCAGCCCGGCCAGCACCTGGGACCAGGCGTGCCGGGGGCCGGTGGCGCAGGCGTGCACGATCCGGGCGCAGGCCTCGACCTGTTCGGGCGTCGCTCCGGGGCCCATGGTGGCGCACTTCAGCACCTTCGCGGCCACCGGCGTGACGGGCCCGAGCGGGGCGCGGGAGCCCAGGATCGCCCCGGTGGCGCGCGTCCTCAGACGCCCGGCACGCCAGGGCAGGACCAGCGACTGGGCGACCAGCTGCGAACTGCCGGTGCTGCACAGCAGCGCGGCGGCGGCGTGCTCCTCGAACTCGGGGCGCCCGGCCGCGGCCATGATCGTCATACCGCCCATGGAGTGCCCGGCGACCACGGCCCGTTCGCCGGGGGCGAGGGTGGTGCCCAGGACGGCGACCAGGTCGTCGGCGAGGGCGGAGGTGCTGTACCAGCGCCCGGCGGGGCTGCGCCCGTGCCCGCGCTGGTCGTACGCGACCACCCGGTGGCCGGCCGCGGCCAGGGCCCGGATCTGCGCGGCCCAGAAGGCGGTGGAGCAGGTCCAGCCGTGCGCCAGCACCACGGTCGGCGCCCCCTCCTCCCCGTGCACCTCCACGTGCAGCCGCGCCCCGTCGGCGGAGACCGCGGTCAGCTCGCGGCGGGGGACGGGCGGGGCGTACGGCCCCGTCGTGACGTGCGGCGGGCGGCTCACGCGGCGCCCTCCTCGACGCCGGCCTGCGCAGCGGCGGGCCGGGCGGCGGCGGGCCGGGCAGCCGCGGCCCGGGCGGCGCCGGCCCCGCCGGCTGCGGCCTGCGCGGGGACCCGCCCGGGCGTCGGCTCCCGTTCCTGCTCCTTCTCCCGCAGCCGTACGACCTCGTACTCGCCCAGGTCCACGGTCCGCGTCTCCTTGCGGAACTCGCCGGTGGTGCCCGGCCAGACGGTGGTGTTGCGGCCCTGCGCATCGAGGTACCAGCTGGTGCAGCCGCCGGTGTTCCACACCGTGCGCTCCATCCGGGTCTGCACGCGCCGGTTCCACGCGTTCACGGCCGACGGCCTGGCGGCGAGCGCGACCCGCCCGCCGAGCATGTCGAGCTGGCGCAGGTAGTCCGCCATGTAGTTCAGCTGCGACTCGATCATCAGGATCATCGAGCTGTTGCCGAGGCCGGTGTTCGGCCCGATGATCGTCATCCAGTTGGGGAAGCCCGCGGCCGTCGCCCCGCGCAGCGACTGCATGCCGTCCTTCCAGTGGTCGGCGAGGGTCCTGCCCTCCGCCCCCACCACCCGGTCGGCGATCGGCATGTCGGTGACGTGGAAGCCCGTGCCGAAGATGATCGCGTCGACCTCGGTCTCGGTGCCGTCGGCGGCGACCAGGACGGAGCCCCGGATCTCCTTCAGACCGGAGGCGACCAGGTCCACGTTGGGCCGGGCGAGCGCCGGGTAGTACTCGCTCGACAGCAGGATCCGCTTGCAGCCGATCCGGTACGAGGGCGTCAGCTTGGCCCGCAGCGCCGGGTCCTTGATCGACCGCGCCATGTTGGCCTTGGCCAGCGACTCGATCAGCCCGAGCTGGTTCGGGCGCTTGGTGAAGGCGCTCACCTGGAGCTCCCGGATGCCCCACAGCAGCCCGCGGCGCGCGGCACGGGTGAAGGGCAGCCGGCGGTGCAGCCAGCGCTCCGCGGTGCCGATGGCCCGGTCGGTGCGCGGCATGACCCACGGCGGGGTCCGCTGGAAGAGCGTGAGCCGCTCCACCTCGGGTGCGATGGCGGGCACGATCTGGATGGCCGAGGCGCCGGTCCCGATCATGGCGACGCGCTTGCCGCGCAGGTCGTAGTCGTGGTCCCAGCGCGCCGAGTGGAACACCTTGCCCGGGAAGCCGGCGAGCCCCGGAACATCCGGCACCTTCGGGTCGGACAGCGGGCCGGTCGCGGACACGACGACGTCCGCGGTGAGCTCGCCCGTCGAGGTCTCGATGTGCCACCGGAGCCGGTCGGCGTCCCAGCGGATTATCGTGACCTCGGAGTTCAGCCGGATGTGCGGGCGCAGCCCGAAGGTGTCGGCGACGTGCTCCAGGTAGGCGCGGATGTGCGGCTGCCCGGAGAAGGTCCTCGGCCAGTCCGGGTTGGGTGCGAACGAGAACGAGTACAGGTGCGAGGGAACGTCGCACGCGCACCCGGGATAGCTGTTGTCGCGCCACGTCCCGCCGACGGAGTCGGCCCGTTCCAGGACGACGAAGTCCGTGATCCCCTCCCGCCGCAGCCGGACGGCCGCGCCCAGCCCGCCGAAGCCGGATCCGATCACCGCCACTCGTACGTGCTCACGCCGTTCGGCGCCGCCCTTGCCCGCCATGCCCGCCATGCCCGCCGCCTTCCGCATCCGCTTGCGCAGTACCAGCCCAGCCCAGTCATCACCACAGCGCCACACTGCCAGCAATCACTGGCACAATCGGGAGAGTAGAGCAGCCCCGTACTCATGGGTAGGGGTCGCACCCGGAAAGTTACTCCCGGTACGCCATAGGCTTCGTCCGTGGCAGAGACGCAAGCGGCGAGGACAGTGCGCGAATACCGTACGGCGGAACTGGCGGAGGCGGCCGGCATACCCGTCCGCACCCTGCGCTTCTACCGCGAGCGCAAGCTCCTGCCGCCCCCGCGCCGCGAGGGCCGCATCGCCTGGTACGACGACCACCACCTGGCCCGGCTGCGCACCATCGCCGCCCTGCTCGAACGCGGCCACACCCTCGGCGGCATCGCCGAACTGACCGCCGCCTTCGAGAACGGCCGCGACGTGAGCCAGCTCGGCGAGCTGCTCGGCATGGGCTGGTCCGAGGAGACCCCGGTACGCCTGACGCCCGAGGCCCTGGCCGACTACTTCGAGGGCGAGGTCACCCCGGAGAACCTGGCGGCCTCCCTCGACCTCGGCTACCTCGCCACGGACGGCGACGAGATCGTGCACGTCAGCCGCCGCCTGCTGGACGTCTCCTCCGCCCTGGTCCGCGAAGGCGTCCCGCTCGCGGCGGTCCTGGAGACCGGCCGCCGGGTCCGCGCGCACGCGGACGCCCTGGCGGCCCTGTTCACGGAGCTCATCGAGGAGCACCTCTCCCCGGAGGCCGTGCCGCGCCTGCGCCCGCTGGCGAAGAGCGTGGTCGAGGCGGAGCTCGCGATGGCGATGGACCGCCTCCAGGCCTCCCGGTCCCGGCCCGCGGAGTCTCAGACCCCGAGCTCGTAGACGGCGGTCACCGGCGCGTGGTCGGACCACCGCTCCGGATGGGTCTCGGCCCGCTCGACGAAGGCCTTCACCGCCCGGGCCGCGAGGCCCGGGGTCGCGACCTGGAGGTCGATGCGCCAGCCGGCGTCGTTGTCGAAGGCCCGCCCGCGGTAGGACCACCAGGAGTACGGCCCCTCGGTGTCCGGATGCAGGGCGCGTACGACGTCGACGTACCCCGCCTCCTCGTACACCCTGCCGAGCCACTCGCGCTCCTCGGGCAGGAACCCGGCGCTCTTGCGGTTGGTCTTCCAGTTCTTCAGGTCGACCTCCCGGTGGCAGATGTTCCAGTCGCCGCACACCACGACCTCCCGCCCCTCGCCGGCCGCGCGCACCTTGAGCGCGGCGAGGTAGGGCAGGAACTCCGCCATGAACCGGTACTTCTCGTCCTGCTTCGCGGTTCCGGCCTCCCCGGAGGGCAGGTACAGGCTCGCCACGGTCACACCGGGCAGGTCGACCTCCAGGTACCGCCCGGAGCCGTCGAACTCCTCGCTCCCGAAGCCCACCTGCACCCGCTCGGGCTCCCGCCGCGTGTAGAGGGCCACCCCGGCCCGGCCCTTGACGGCGGCCGGCGCGAAGACCGTGTGCCAGCCCTCGGGCTCCCGCACCTCGGCCGGAATCTGCGCCTCCTCCGCCCGCACCTCCTGCAGGCAGACCACGTCGGCATCCGACCCGGCCAGCCACGGCGAGAAGCCCTTCTTGGCGGCGGCGCGGATCCCATTCACATTCACGGAGGTCACGGTGAGCATCCCAGCACCATAGCGGGAGGGTTCCGTACGATGTTCCGATGTCTCACGGGATCCAGCTCCGCTCCGTACCGTACGACCACCCGGACGCGGTCAAACTCAACGACCAGGTGCAACTGGAGTACCAGGCGCGCTATGACGGCGAGGGCGACGTCACACCTCTCGACCCGGCGATGTTCACCCCGCCGCGGGGGCTGTACCTGCTGGCGTACGACGCCTCGCAGAGCCCGATGGCCAGCGGCGGCTGGCGCACGCAGGACGAGAACGACGAGGGATACTCCGACGGCGACGCCGAGCTCAAGCGCATGTACGTCATCCCCGAGGCCCGCGGCCTCGGCCTGGCCCGCCGCATCCTCGCGGAGCTCGAAGCCGATGCCCGCGCGGCGGGCCGCGTCCGCATGGTCCTGGAGACGGGCGACCAGCAGCCGGAGGCGATAGCCCTCTATCTCTCCTCGGGCTACGCCCCCTCACCCAAGTTCGGCCACTACCGCTTCCACCACTCCAGCCGCTGCATGGCCAAGCCCCTGACCCCCTGACGCGGCAGAGCCCGCCCGGACCGCGGCAGCAAAGAGCGCTCGCCCGTACCGGAGTTGCCGCCGCGGGCTCCGGCGGCCGCGAACGGCCCGTAACCGCCCGGCCGTTCGGGCACCGGGCAGCCCGGACCCCGGAAACGCCGAGATCCCGCCCGGTCTTGCGACCGGACGGGATCTCGTGACGATTCCCGAGAGCTACTCGGAAACTGTCGTCTGTGGACCTGTGGGGATTTGAACCCCAGACCCCCTCGATGCGAACGAGGTGCGCTACCAGACTGCGCCACAGGCCCTTGCGACGTGTGAAACATTAGCATCCCCGCGGCGGTGCTCCAAAACCGGTATCGGGGAGCATCCGCGCAGGTCCGGTCATTCGTTCGCGGCGCGGGGGCGCTCGTCGCTCTCGTACTGGTCGAACAGCGGGGTGCGACCGCGGTCCCGGCCGCGGCCGGGGTGCTGGGGCTTCGCCTCCTGGGCGGGGGCCGGGGCGGGCTGGGCGCGCAGGCGGGGGTCCGTCGGTTCGGCTGCGCTGGAGCGGGCCGCGCTCCAGGCGTCCGGGGTCGCCGGGCCCGTGGCGCGCGGAGCCACCGGGGCCGTCACGTACGTCGGCAGCGGGACCGGGACCGGCTCCCAGCTGTCGCCGCGGGCGGGGCCGCGTTCGCGCTCGCGCTGCTGGTCCACCCACTCGGCGTGGTCGGTCTGCTCGACCAGCGCGCGCCGGCCGGCCTCCTGCGGGGAGACCGGCGGAGCGGGGTCGGGTTCGGCCGCGGCGGTCGGGGTGTCCTCGGGATGGCGGCGGCGCTGGCGGCTCTCGCGCAGCTGCCGGGCGGCGGCCTCGGCCCGCCGCCGGTCCATGGTGAACTCGTAGCGCCTGCGCTCCTGGACGCGCAGATGCATGATGTACGCGCTCAGCAGGAGGGCCGGCACGGCGGGCGCCCACAGGTACGCGAGACCGCCGACCGCGGCCACGACCGCGCCCAGCGTGAAGATCAGGAAGAGCAGCGCGGTGGTGCGCCGGCGCCGCGCGAGCACCTGCAGGCGCTGCTCGCGGCGTTGCCGTTCCGCCACGGCCGACCGCGGCTCCGCCCTGGTCGGGGGCACGGCAACGGCCCGGGCGTCGGCGTCCACGGAATTCACCGTTTCCGTCGCGGCGTCCGGGTCCGCGTGGTACTGGGTCTGCGCCTCCTGCTCGGCACGCTCACGCAGCCCCTTGGCGTAACGGCGCTCCATTCCCGCCCGGCCCGAAAGCAGCCGAATGGCAGTGGAGAAGCGTTCCGTCGGACGGGCCTCGTTCAGCTCGTCCTGCCTCCGGAGCCACATGGGCACCAAGTAGGCGGCCCAGGCCCCGACAATGACTGCGTAGATGAGGCCGCTGCTGCTCACACCCCACACCGTAGAGGGGCGCGGCCGAGCGGATCCGCCAATTGGGCCGGTGTGTCGCACGAACTGGCTGATATCACGGACTTTTTTTGTGATTCTTCGGATCAGGTTATGGGCGAATCGGTTTCCCGGCCCAGGAATTCGAACGGATATTCGTTTCCTATGAGGGCGAGGCCCCTTGGCTGCTCGCCCGGTGCCAGCGGCGCAGCAGCCCCTCCGGGATCTCCTCCGCGGTCAGCGCGTACACGAGGTGGTCGCGCCAGGCGCCGTCGATGTGCAGGTAGCGCGGACGCAGCCCCTCCTCGCGGAAGCCCAGCTTCTCGACCACGCGCCGGCTCGGGCCGTTCTCCGGGCGGATGCACACCTCCATCCGGTGCAGCCCGACCTTCCCGAAGCAGTGGTCCACCGCCAGCGCGACCGCCGTCGGCATGACCCCGCGGCCCGCCACCTCGCGGTCCACCCAGTAGCCGACGTGGCCCGCGCACATCGAGCCCCAGGTGATCCCGGCGACCGTCAGCTGGCCGACCAGGCGGCCCCGGTACTCGATGACGAAGGGCAGCATCCGCCCCGCGTTCGCCTCGGCCCGCAGGTGGCGCACCATCTGGCGGTACGTCGGCCGGTGGACCACCGGCCCCCAGGGCGCGGGCGGCGGGATCGTGGCCTCCCAGGGCCGCAGCCAGTCGCGGTTGCGCCGGTTGACCTCGCGCCAGGCGCTCTGGTCGCGCAGCTTTATCGGCCGGAGCGTGACGTCGCCGTCGCTCAGCACCACCGGCCAGGAGGGCCCGTTCAGCTGGGGCTCCCCGCAGGTCTGGGGTGATCGCCGCCCCGGATCTGGTCCACGGCGTGCGGCAGGATCCGGGTCAGGACCGCGAGGCCGTCGCGGACTCCGCCCGTGGAGCCGGGCAGGTTGACGATCAGGGTGCGGCCGGCCACCCCCGCCAGGCCCCGGGACAGGGCCGCCGTCGGCACCTTCGCCAGGCTCTCGGCCCGGATGGCCTGCGGGATGCCCGGGACCTCGTGGTCCAGCACCCGGGCGGTGGCCTCGGGGGTGCGGTCGGTCGGCGAGATGCCGGTACCGCCGGTGGTGAGGATGACGTCGTACCCGGCGGCCACGCCCTCGCGCAGCGCCTGCTCGACCGGGTCCCCGTCGGGGACGACCCGCGGCCCGTCCACGGTGAAGCCGAGTCCTTGGAGTCCCTCTGCGAGCAGGGGCCCGCCCCGGTCGGCGTACACGCCGGCCGAGGCCCGGTTCGAGGCGGTGACCACCAGGGCGCGAAGGGGGCGGGCGGGCTGCCCGCCCGGCGCCGCGTGCCGTGCATCGGCCGCGGCGGGTGCCGCCGTGCCGCCGGGTCCTGCGGACGCGCCGGTGCCGTCCGCGCCGGCCGGCGCAGGGCCGTGGCTGTGGCTGTGGACCTCGCCGCCGCGCGGGGCGTTCACGCCCGGCTCCAGTCGCCGGACTTGCCGCCGGTCTTCTCCTCCACCCGGACGTCGGTGATGACGGCGCCCTTGTCGACGGCCTTCACCATGTCGATGACGGTGAGCCCGGCGACCGCGACGGCCGTCAGCGCCTCCATCTCGACGCCCGTCCGGTCGGCGGTCTTGACCGTCGCGAGGATCTCCACGGCGTCGTCGGCGACCGAGAGGTCCACCTTCACGCCCGAGACGGCCAGGGGGTGGCAGAGCGGGATCAGGTCGGGGGTCTTCTTCGCCCCCATGATCCCGGCGATCCGCGCGGTGGCGAGGGCGTCCCCCTTGGGCACGCCCTCGCCGCGCAGCAGTTCGATCACCCGGGGGGAGACCAGCACGCGCCCGCTGGCCCGTGCCGTCCGCGTCGTGACGTCCTTCTCCGAGACGTCGACCATCCGGGCCGCACCGGCCTCGTCGATGTGCGTCAGCCTGCTCTGCGTACTCATATCTGCGTGCCGCTCCCGCTCCGGGCCCCGCAAGGGCCTGTGTGGTGCAACACGCTACCCGCACCGGCAGGACTTCAGCCGAGCAGGACCACTTCCAGCTCGTCCCCCGGCTGCACCGAGGTCACGTCCTCCGGCACGACCATCAGCGAGTCGGCGTGCGCCAGGGCCGCGATCAGGTGCGAGCCGGATCCGCCGACCGGACTGACCGTGCCGCTCTCCTTGTCGTACGCCCCGCGCAGGAACTGCCGGCGCCCCGCCGGGGAGCCCAGCGGCCGGTCCGCCTTGAGCACCGCCCGGACGCTCGGCCGGCTGACCTCGGAGGCGGGCAGCCCCATGAGCGCGCGGATCGCGGGCCGCACGAACAGCTCGAAGGAGACGTAGGAGGACACCGGGTTGCCGGGCAGGGCCAGCAGCGGGGTGTGGTCCGGGCCGATGGTGCCGAAGCCCTGCGGCTTGCCGGGCTGCATCGCGAGCTTGCGGAACTCCATCCGCCCGGCGTCGACCCCGGCCTCGGGATCGACGCCGACCGAGGACAGCGCCTCCTTGACCACGTCGTACGCCCCGACACTGACGCCTCCCGTGGTCACCAGCAGATCGGCCCGGATCAGCTGGTCCTCGATGGTGGAGCGCAGGGTGTCGGCGTCGTCCGCGACCGCCCCGACGCGGTAGGCGATGGCCCCCGCGTCCCGCGCGGCCGCGGCCAGCGCGAAGCTGTTCGAGTCGTAGATCGTCCCGGGGGCCAGCGCCTCGCCCGGCTGGACCAGCTCGCTGCCGGTGGAGAGCACCACCACGCGCGGCCGCGGCCGGACCCGGACGGTGCCCCGCCCGATGGCGGCCAGCAGCGCGATCTGCGGCGGGCCCAGCACCGTACCCGCGGCCAGCGCGAGGTCTCCGGCCTGGACGTCGCTGCCCCGTGCCCGTACGTGGGCCCGCGCCTCGGCGGCCCGGTGCACCCGCACCTCGCCGCCCGCGCCCTCGGGGGCCGCGCTGGCCGGGGTCATGCCGGTGGCCGCGCCCGCGCCCGCGCCGCCGTCGGTCCACTCGACGGGGACGACGGCCTCCGCGCCGGGCGGCAGCGGGGCGCCGGTCATGATGCGGGCGGCCTGGCCCGGGCCGACGGCGGGCAGTTCACCGCTGCCCGCCGCGACGTCCCCGATGACCGTCAGCACCGCGGGGAACTCCTCGCTCGCGCCCTGGACGTCGGCCGTGCGGACGGCGTACCCGTCCATCGAGCTGTTGTCGAAGGGCGGGAGGGCGACGGGCACGGTGACGTCCTCGACCAGGACACAGCCCTGGGCGTCGAGCAGCTGGAGCTCGATGGGCTCCAGCGGCCGGACGGCGGCGAGGACGTCCGCGAGGTGCTCGTCCACCGACCACAGACGCTGCTGGCCGGTGTCCTGCGGTGCGGCGGCGGGGCTGCTCAAGGTGCTACATCTCCTCCGTGACGTAACGGTGAAGCCAGGTGCGGAACTCCGGGCCCAGGTCCTCACGCTCGCACGCGAGGCGGACGATGGCCCGCAGGTAGTCCCCGCGGTCCCCGGTGTCGTAGCGGCGGCCCCGGAAGACCACGCCGTGCACCGGGCCGCCCACGCTCTCGTCGGCGGCCAGCTTCTGCAGGCCGTCGGTGAGCTGGATCTCCCCGCCGCGGCCCGGCTCGGTCTCCCGCAGTATGTCGAAGATCGCCGGGTTGAGGACATAGCGTCCGATGACGGCGTAGTTGCTGGGGGCGTCGGCGGCGTCGGGCTTCTCGACGAGGCCCGTGATCCGGACGACGTCCGCCTCGTCGGTGGGTTCGACGGCGGCGCAGCCGTAGAGGTGCACGCTGGCCGGGTCGACCTCCATCAGGGCGATGACGGTGCCGCCGGTGCGGGCGTGCACATCGGTCATCTGGCGCAGCAGGGGGTCGCGCGGGTCGATGAGGTCGTCGCCGAGCAGGACGGCGAAGGGCTCGTCACCCACGTGCGGAGCGGCGCACAGGACGGCGTGGCCGAGGCCGCGCGGGTCGCCCTGGCGGACGTAGTGCATGGTGGCCAGGTCGCTGGACTCCTGGACCTTCTTGAGCCGGTCGTCGTCGCCCTTGGCGATGAGGGCGGACTCCAGTTCGTAGTTGCGGTCGAAGTGGTCCTCAAGCGCACGCTTGTTACGCCCTGTGATCATCAGGACGTCGTCCAGGCCGGCCGAGACGGCCTCCTCGACGACGTACTGGATGGCCGGCTTGTCCACGACCGGGAGCATTTCCTTGGGCGTCGCCTTCGTCGCCGGGAGGAAACGTGTGCCAAGGCCTGCGGCAGGGATGACGGCCTTTTTGATCACGGGGTGCAACTGAGTCATGGGCAGAACCATAGTGGGTCACGCTCCCACCTAAGGATTCGGGCAAATAGATCCCCGATTGCCCCCTTTGAAAGGAAACCTGAGTCAGCCGTGGTAGTGAACGCACCCGATCCGTCCGCAAAGGCGCAGTTGCGCCGGGACCTCCTCGCCGCCCGCCGCGCCCTGTCCCCCGACTCCCTGCGCACGGCGGCCCGCGCGCTCTCCCGCTCCGCCCTCGGACTGCCCGAGCTCGCCGGGGCGCACACGGTGGCGGCGTACGTCTCCGTGGGGAGCGAGCCCGGTACCCGCGAGCTGCTCGACGGGCTGCGCACGGCCGGGAAGCGGGTCCTGCTGCCCGTCCTGCTGCCCGACAACGACCTCGACTGGGCCGAGTACGAGGGCCCCGGCAGCCTCGCCGAGGCCGCGCACCCGGGGAAGATGCGGCTGCTGGAGCCCGCCGGACCGCGGCTCGGTCCGGAGGCGGTCACCGGCGCCGACGCCGTCCTGCTGCCCGGGCTGGCGGTGGACCGGCGCGGGATGCGGCTGGGGCGCGGCGGGGGCTCGTACGACCGGGTGCTCGCGCGTCTGGAGCGCGCCGGGGCGCATCCCGCGCTGGTCGTGCTCCTCTACGACGAAGAGGTGGTCGCGCGGGTCCCGGAGGAACCGCACGACCACCCCGTTCAGGCGGTGGCCACCCCGTCGGGGGTGGTCCGCTTCACTTCTCCGGCCGGCGGCTCATGAACCCGGCTTCAGCGTGAGCGTCTCGACCGTCGCCTTGTCGACGGCCTCCTTGCCGAACGGCCAGTCCAGCAGCTCGCCCTTGGCCCACAGGGTCGTCTGGTCCGTGTAGTTGTCGTGGTAGGCGTGGCCCGAGGCGCCGGTCAGGTTGATCCAGCGGGACTTGTCCAGGTCGTTCAGGTTCACGACCATCCGCATTGACGGCACCCAGGTCACCCCGTAGCCGCCGGAGGCGTTCCAGCCGGTCGCGTTGACCGTGGCCTCGCCGCCGCCCAGGTTCCACGGGCCGCGGTTGAGGAGCCACTGCAGGAAGCCGGGGCCTTCGGTGCCGATGGTCTGGTTCTTCAGCGTCAGCTGGTGCAGGCGGCCCCAGCTCCAGGTGGCCTGGTCCTTGCCGAGCTTGGCGGTCAGCTCCCAGCGGGCGTCCTTCATGGCCCGGGCGAACAGCTCGTCGCGGGTGGTGGTCGCGGGCTGGTTGCGGGCGGCGGGCGTCTGCCACCACGCCGACTTCTCGTCCTTGACCAGGCGCCGGACCACCTCGAACCAGCGGTCCCCGCCGTCCGGCTGAGCCGAGTCCGAGCCGCGGGCGCCGCATTCGCGGACGGTCTTGGCGAGGTCGTCGACCGGCCCGGTGCTCTCGCCGCGGACGTTCATGCAGCTGCCTTCGACCCGCAGCTCCTTCGGCATCTTGTCGCCGAAGGACAGCTTGAGGATGTTGCGCCACACCGCGTTGAAGTAGGCGGCGGCCGCCGAGTCGGGCTCCTGGGTGTAGTTCCAGCCCTCCAGCAGCTTCTGCGCGGAGCGCACGTCCGGGTCCGAGACCTCGATCTTGGCCAGCATCGGGGTCAGCAGCGCGGCGATCTCGCTGCTGTTGTCCATCTGCATGGTGCGCATGTCGTCGGTGGAGATCTTCCCGCTGTCCTTGATCTTCGCCTCGATGAGGTCGTTGATCCGCTGGCTGCGGGCGCCGTAGCCCCAGTCCGCCGTCAGCAGGTACGGGTACTTGCCCTGGCCGGTCCCGGTCTCGGTCACGGCCTGGTTCGCGGTGACGATGTAGCCGCGGCCCGGGTTGTAGTCGTACGGCATCTCGTCCTGCGGGATGTAGCCCGCATTGCCGTCCTTGCCGCCCTTCCAGGCGTACTTGGAGTCCCAGCCGGGGGCGGGCATGCGGCCGTCGCCGGCGCCGCGGACCGGGATCCGGCCGGGGGCCTGGTAGCCGATGTTGCCCAGCGGGCCCTTGTTGTCGGCGTAGATCAGGTTCTGCGAGGGGACCTCGAAGTCGCGGGCGGCCTCGCGGAAGCCCGCGAAGTCCTTGGCCCGGTCGAGCTTGAAGACGGCGTCCATCGACTTGCCCGGGTCCAGGGCGGTCCAGCGCAGGGCGACGGCGTAGCCGTTGCCTCGGTCGGGGGCCGAGCTGGCGACGGGGGCGCGGCTGCCGACCGCGGCGAGCTCCTCGCTGCGGTCGGAGATCAGCGGACCGTTGTTGGTGGTGCGGACGGTGATCTTCTTGCTCTTCTTCTCGCCCGCGATCTTGATCTCCTCCTCGCGGGTCGTGAAGGGGACCACCTTGTTGTCGTAGACGTAACCCTCGGGCTTGACCTGCTCCAGGTAGAGGTCGGTGACGTCGGCGCCCAGGTTCGTCATGCCCCAGGCGATGTCGGCGTTGTGGCCGATCACCACGCCGGGCATGCCGGAGAAGGTGTAGCCGGCCACGTCGTACTGGCACTGCGCGGAGACCGCGCGGCAGTGCAGGCCCATCTGGTACCAGACCGAGGGAAGCTGCGGGGACAGGTGCGGGTCGTTGGCGAGCAGCGGCTTGCCGGTGGTCGTGTACTTGCCGGAGACGACCCAGGAGTTCGAGCCGATGCCGCTGCCGTTGGGGCCGAGTATCGCGGGGATCTGGTCCAGGGTCTTGGCGAGTGAGGTCAGCGAGGTGCGCAGGCCCACCGTCGCCCCCTGGGCGGTGGCGTCGTCGGCGAGGCCGGTGGGGGTCGTGGAGGCCGGCGATCCGTTCGCGGTGCCGGTGCCGGTGGTGGAGCCCTTGCCGGTGCCGGGTCCGGCTGCGGCCGAGCCGCCCTGGGGCGCGTACTTGCCGCCGTCGATCTTGCCGCCCTCGACGATCGGCCGGTTCCGGTCGAACGGGTAGGGCGGGTAGAGCTCGTCGATCTGCGCGGGCGTGAGCTTGTTCGCCATCAGTGCGCGGTCGATCTCGTCCTGCATGTTGCCGCGCAGGTCCCAGGCCATGGCCTTGAGCCAGGCCACCGAGTCCACCGGCGTCCACTGCTCGGGCTGGTAGTCGGCGCTGAGCTTGAGAGCGGCGTGCTCGACGGAGAGGTCCTTGCCGGACTTCCCCTTCAGGTACGCGTTGACCCCGTCGGCGTAGGCCTGGAGGTTCTTCTTCGTCTCCGGCGAGAGCTTCGTGTCGTACTCGGCCTGGGCGACCTGGCGCCAGCCCAGCGTGCGCAGGAAGGCGTCGGTCTCGACCTGGCCGGAGCCGAACATCTCCGAGAGCCGCCCCGAGGTCAGGTGGCGGCGTACGTCCATCTCCCAGAAGCGGTCCTGCGCGTGGACGAAGCCCTGCGCGCGGAAGAGGTCCTCGTCCTTGTCGGCGTAGAGCTGCGGAATGCCGTGCGCGTCGCGCTTGACCTCCACTGCCGAGGTCAGGCCGGGCACCTGGAGGGAGCCGGTCGCCTGCGGGAAGGAGGCGCGGACGGTGTCCAGGCCCCAGTACGTCCCGTATCCGAAGCCCGTGAGGAGCGCCAGGACCAGGACGAGCACGATCAGGCGGGCGCGTCGTCCCTTCTTCTTGACGGAAGGGGCGGTTTCGTTGGCGGGCATCGCTGTCCTTAGAGGGGCAGGGCGGTCCTGGGAGTGCTGGGAGCAACCATAGGCGCACGACCGTGTTCGTTGATCCGCCAGGGGTCAAGGTGCGAAGGACAAGGCCGAACGGCCGTTTCACAATGTGGTTATCGCGTAAAGGGTGCGTCAAATATTAGGTAAGGTAACGAAGTACCTGCCGATCTTGCCGGACCGGTCGCCCGCAGGAACGTTTTGCCGGGCGCCTAGAGGAAAGGGCCGCCCGCTGACTGTCCACACGCTCAATGAGCTTCTGCTGGTCTGCTCGCTCGTGCTGCTCGTCGCCGTGGCGGCGGTGCGCGTCTCCTCACGCAGCGGCCTCCCCAGCCTGCTCATTTACCTCGGCATAGGCATCGCGATAGGCCAGGACGGCATCGGCAACGTCGTCTTCGACAACGCCGAACTGACCCAGGTCATCGGCTACGCGGCGCTCGTCGTCATCCTCGCCGAGGGTGGTCTGGGCACGAAGTGGAAGCAGATCAGGCCCGCCCTGCCCGCCGCGATCTCCCTGTCGCTGGTGGGCGTCGCGATCAGCGTGGGCGTCACGGCGGCGGGCGCGTACTACGTGGTGGGCCTCGACTGGCGGCAGTCCCTGCTGATCGGCGCGGTCGTCTCCTCGACCGACGCGGCGGCCGTGTTCTCGGTGCTGCGCAAGGTGCCGCTGCCCTCACGGATCACGGGTGTGCTGGAGGCGGAGTCGGGCTTCAACGACGCCCCCGTGGTCATCCTGGTCGTGGCCTTCGCCACGGTCGGCCCGGTGGACTCCTGGTACGTACTCGTCGGCAAGATCGCGCTGGAGCTGGCGATCGGCGCGGCGATCGGCCTGACGGTGGGCTTCCTGGGGGCGTACGGCCTGCGGCACGTGGCTCTGCCCGCCTCGGGCCTCTACCCGATCGCCGTGATGGCGATCGCCGTCGTCGCGTACGCGGCCGGCGCGCTGGCGCACGGCTCCGGCTTCCTCGCCGTCTACCTGGCGGCCATGGTGCTCGGGAACGCGAAGCTGCCCCACTGGCCGGCCACCCGGGGGTTCGCGGACGGGCTCGGCTGGATCGCCCAGATCGGCATGTTCGTCCTGCTCGGCCTGCTGGTCACCCCGCACGAGCTGGCGGGCGACTTCTGGCCCGCCGTGGTCATCGGCCTGGTGCTGACGATGGTGGCCCGGCCGCTGGAGGTCTTCATCAGCCTGCTCCCCTTCCGGGTGCCCTGGCGGGAGAAGGCCCTGATGTCGTGGGCCGGCCTGCGCGGCGCCGTGCCCATCATCCTCGCCACCATCCCGATGGTGACGGGGATCGAGGGCAGCGACCGGGTCTTCAACATCGTCTTCGTGCTGGTCGTCGTCTATACCCTGGTCCAGGGGCCGACCCTGCCCTGGGTGGCCCGCACGCTCCGGCTCGGCGACACCGACGAGGCCGCGGACCTCGGGATCGAGTCGGCGCCGCTGGAGAAGCTGCGCGGCCACCTGCTGTCCTTCGCCATCCCCCGGGACTCGCGGATGCACGGCGTCGAGGTGAGCGAGCTGCGGCTGCCGCCCGGGGCCTCGGTGACGCTGGTGGTCCGCGAGGGCAAGAGCTTCGTGCCGTTGCCCTCGACCGTGCTGCGGCGGGGGGACGAGCTGCTGGTGGTGGCCACCGATCCGGTACGGGACGCCGCGGAGGCACGGCTTCGGGCGGTGGCCCGGGGCGGCAAGCTGGCCGGATGGCTGGGGACCGGGTCCAACGGTTCCTGAGCCCCGGCCGGGGCTCCAAAGGATGTCGACAGAGCATTAGAGCATCGTTCTAATTCGCTGTTTTCGGGGGTTTGGGAGGGCCTTTGCCCTGCTTCGACTGGGCATGGAATGCGAAATTCCAGTTAATCCCAGGTGAAGGCCCACCTTGTCGTCGGAATCACAGGGCGTGATGCCAGCTCTCCCTGTAAGATAAAGCCACACCACATCGAACCAACTCTGCCTGACGCAGAGCTGGCGCGACCGCAAAGCGGCCGTGGCACCCTCCCGCAGTGGGCGCCCAGGTATCACTCGGTTCTGCGCAAGAGGACAGCTCTCGGGGCTCCCACATGTACGGGTGCGGTCGCTCACAAGGCGGCACACCGTCCGCAGACGGGGACGCTCTACCAGGCAGCGGAAAGGCCAGGCCGTGACATCCGCGGTCACGACCGACACGTCCGCCCGACCCGGTTACGGGCAGCTCCTGCGCACCCCCCGCGCCCTCGGCTTCGTTCTCCCGGGCTTCGCCGCCCGCCTCCCCTT
Organism: Streptomyces sp. NPDC044571; assembly: GCF_040647115.1. Taxonomy (NCBI): domain Bacteria; kingdom Bacillati; phylum Actinomycetota; class Actinomycetes; order Kitasatosporales; family Streptomycetaceae; genus Streptomyces; species Streptomyces sp. NPDC044571. The sequence continues at coordinate 113,351 of NZ_JBEZBN010000006.1, read as the reverse complement.
CGGCATGCTGACGATCAGCATCCTGCTGCTCGTCCAGCACACCACCGGCTCCTACGGCAGCGCGGGCATCGTCGCCGCCGTCACCGGCGTCTCCATGGCCCTGTGCGCCCCGGTGATGGGCAACCTCACCGACCGCTTCGGCCAGAGCGCCGTACTGACGCCGGTCGTCCTCGTGCACTCCGCCGCGGTCAGCACCCTGGTGGCCCTCGCCCTGCTCGGTGCCCCCGTGTGGGCCCTGGCGCTGGCCGCCGTCCCGGCCGGTGCCTCGGTGCCGCAGGTCGGCCCGATGGTCCGGGCCCGCTGGGCCGCCCGGCTGGAGGGCTCGCCGCTGCTGCCGACGGCCGCCGCCTTCGAGTCCGTCACCGACGAGTTCACCTTCGTCGTCGGCCCGGTCCTGGCGACCGCGCTGTGCACCGGCATCCACCCGGCCGCGGGCCTGGTCACCGAGGCCGCGCTGACGCTGGCCGGCGGCCTGGTCTTCGCCGCCCAGCGCGCCACCCAGCCCACGGTGCACACCCGGGCCGCGGGGGACGAGAAGCGCGCCTCCGCGCTGTCCTTCGCCGGTCTGCGCGTCCTGATCGTGGCCTTCCTCGGCATCGGCGCCGTCTTCGGCGGCATGCAGGTGTCGCTGGCCGCCTTCTCCAACGAGATCGGCAACCCGGGCGCCAACGGCCTGCTCTACGGCGTCTTCGCGGCCGGCAACATGATCGCGGGCATCGCCTGCGGTGCGATCGCCTGGAAGATCAGCCCGCGGCGCCGGCTGTTGCTGGGCTACGCCGGCCTGACCCTGGCCGCCTCGGTCCTGTGGACCGCACACTCCGTGATCCTGCTGGGCGCGCTCGGCCTGCTCGTCGGCCTGTGCATCGCCCCGGCGCTGATCACCGGTTACACCATGATCGAGTCGCTGATCCCGGCGAACGCCCGGACCGAGGCCTTCACCTGGCTGACCGGCGCGGTCGCCTTCGGCCAGGCCACGGCCGTGACGCTGGCCGGGCGGCTGACGGACGCCCACGGGTCCTCGTACGGCTTCCTCGTGCCCATGGCGGGCACGGCGCTGGCGCTGGTCACCCTGCTGGCGCTGCGGGCGAAGCTGGCCCCGAAGGCCCCGAGCCGGATCATCAACTCGTCCGCGCAGGCCGCCCAGCCGGCCCCGGCGGACTCGTCGGGGCGGGTGAACCAGCGTGGTCTGGGTCACCGCGTGCCGGTGACGGTGGACTGATCCGCCGGAATACGTCACCATGGATCGTCGTTAGCACTCATCGAGTCAGAGTGCCAGGAGGAAATTCGTGCCGACCTACCAGTACCAGTGCACCGAGTGCGGTGAGGGCCTTGAGGCCGTGCAGAAGTTCACCGATGACGCACTGACCGAGTGCCCGAGCTGCAACGGACGCCTGAAGAAGGTGTTCTCCGCGGTCGGCATCGTCTTCAAGGGTTCCGGTTTCTACCGGAACGACAGCCGTGGGGCCTCGTCGAGCAGCACCCCTGCCTCGAAGCCCGCGTCGTCCACTTCGACCTCGACGTCCTCGGCCCCCGCGCCCGCCGCGTCGACCGCGAGCAGCAGCACGAGCTCCAGCTCGACCTCGGCTGCCTGACCTCGTCACTTCCTCGCAAGGCCCTGCCTCCCTTCCGGGCGGCAGGGCCTTGCGCATGCCCGGTTAGGGTGACGGCATGGCTAACGCAGAGATCGGTGTCATCGGCGGTTCGGGGTTCTACTCCTTCCTGGAGGACGTCTCCGAGATACAGGTGGACACCCCGTACGGGCCCCCGAGCGACTCCCTCTTCCTCGGCGAGCTGGCCGGGCGGCAGGTCGCCTTCCTGCCGCGGCACGGCCGCAGCCACAAGGTGCCGCCCCACAAGATCAACTACCGCGCCAACCTCTGGGCGCTGCGCTCGCTGGGTGTGCGCCAGGTGCTCGGCCCGTGCGCGGTGGGCGGCCTGCGCGCCGAGTACGGTCCGGGCACGCTCCTGGTTCCCGACCAGCTGGTCGACCGTACGAAGTCCCGGGTGCAGACCTTCTTCGACGGGGAGCCGCTGCCCGACGGCTCGGTGCCGAACGTCGTGCACACCACGTTCGCCGACCCGTACTGCCCGGTGGGCCGCTCGGTGGCGCTGGCCGCCGCGCGGGGGCGCCAGTGGGAGGCGGTGGACGGCGGCACGATGGTCGTGGTCGAGGGGCCCCGCTTCTCCACCCGCGCCGAGTCGCAGTGGCACGCGGCGGCGGGCTGGGCGGTCGTGGGCATGACGGGCCACCCGGAGGCGGTCCTCGCCCGGGAGCTGGGACTCTGCTACACCTCGATGGCGCTGGTGACGGACCTGGACGCGGGCGCGGAGACGGGCGAGGGCGTGTCCCACACGGAGGTCCTGAAGGTCTTCGGCGAGAACGTCGGCCGACTGCGCGAGGTCCTCTTCGACGCGGTGGCGGCCCTCCCGCCGACGGAGTCCCGCGCCTGCCTGTGCACGCACGCCCACGACGGCTGGGACCTCGGCATCGAACTGCCGTAGCCGCCTGCTGTCACATTTCGCAGGGCTGTCCTGTCTGAGCGGATGGAGGCCCCGAACCGCGGGGCCGCATCCGCCCAGGAGGCGACCGCCATGCCGCGCATCTCCCTCACCCCGCCCCGTACGCCCCTCATGCGCCTGGGGGCCTGGTACTCGCGCCGCAAGTACGGCAAGGTGCTCGACCCCGGGCAGGCGTACGGGCACAACCAGCGCGTGCTGTTCGCGTACGTCCGCCTGGAGCAGCGGGCGGCGAAGTGGAACGCGCTCGACGCCGGGCTGAAGCACCTCGCGGTGATGGCGGCGGCGGCGCGGATCAACTGTTCGTGGTGCATGGACTTCGGCTACTGGGAAGGCCGGGAGCTGGGCCTGGCCGCCCACAAGATCGAGCGGGTGCCGCAGTGGCAGGAGTCCCGCGAGGTCTTCACCGAGGTGGAGCTGCTGGTCATGGAGTACGCCGAGGCGATGACGGAGACCGAGCCGGCGGTCACGGACGCACTGGCGGCGGAGCTGCTCGGACGGTTGGGCGAGGCGGCGTTCGTCGAGCTGACCGCGATGGTGGCCCTGGAGAACATGCGCTCACGCGCCAACAGGGCCTTCGGCCTGACCAGTCAGGGCTTTGCGGAGGCGTGCGCGGTCCCGCCCGGCCGGTGACCCGGGGGCCTGGCGCGGCCCGGGTGGTCGGTGGCGGGCGGCGGGTGACCCGGGCGGTCGGCTGCTCCTGGGGGTGACGGCGTTGTCCACAGGCTGGGGATTGTCCACAGGGTCGAGCGGGATCCTGCGGGTGGGCGGATCGTGAGGGGGTGTCCGGGCATCGGGTCCGGGCAGCGGAACTCACATCTCTGGTGGTGGTCGTCATGTCCAGGACCGCGCAGGTCTGCCCCGCTCCGCTCCCTTCGTGCCCTCCCGCGCGACCGGTCCCCTCCTTTCCCCCGCTCCGCGTCGGCCGGGGCGGGGACCGGCTGCGCCGGGCGGTGCGGCATAGGCGGCGGGCCGCGTCGGCCGGACTGGCCGCCGTGGCGGTCGCCCTCGCGGCGGTGGGCGCGGCGCAGGCACAGGCCTCGCGGGGCGGAGCACCGCCGGTGGTGAAGCCGCCGCCGGAGGCGGTGCGGACGGTGTCGGCGCCGGTGCGCATCGCGGACGCGGCGACGGTGCGGCTGCTGCGGCCCGGGGACCGGGTGGACGTGGTGGCGGCGGAGCGCGCCGGGGCGCCCAGGGTGGTGGCCGCGGGGGCACGGGTGGCCGAGGTGCCGGATCCGGGGAAGGCCGAGGGGGACGGCGGTGCGCTGGTGGTGCTGTCCGTGCCCCGGGAGACCGCGCGGGCGCTCGTGGGCGCAGGCGCCGTGGCTCGGCTGGCGGTGACGTTGTGCTGAAGCGGACTGCGGTTCCCTCATGTCGCCGTGAATTCAGGGCTGATTGGACACACGGGGCCCGTACTGCCGTAGTTTTCGGAACCGTTGGCTCCGTGTTTGGCAGTGAAGAAAAGAGGATCAGTGGTGAGCGCGAAGAACAAGGAGAGCGTCCTGGCGGGCTTCAAGGCCTTCCTGATGCGCGGCAATGTCGTGGACCTGGCCGTCGCCGTGGTCATCGGCGCCGCGTTCACGAACATCGTGAGCTCCGTGGTGAAGGGGATCATCAGCCCGGTGGTCGGTGCCGTCGGCACCAAGAGCCTGGACGTCTACTCCTCCTGTCTGAAGGCCCCTTGCGGCGTCGACGCGAAGGGCGAGCCGACGGGTGTGAACATCCTCTGGGGCTCGGTGCTCAATGCCACGCTGACCTTCCTGATCACCGCCGCAGTCGTCTACTTCCTGATGGTGCTGCCCATGGCGAAGTACCTCGCCAGGGTGGAGCAGCGCCGCCGCGCCCGGGAGGGCGTGCAGGAGACCATCGAGATCACCGAACTGGAGGTGCTCAAGGAGATCCGCGACGAGCTGGTCGCCCAGCGCGGCCAGGCGAGCGGCGCGGGGGTCCCCGGAGGCCGGTACTAGCAGCTCAGAGGTGGTGGGGCGGCTTCTCGTCGAGGAAGCGGGCCAGGTCGGCGGCGCTTCCGCCGGCGGCCGGCCGCTCGCCCCACCCACGGTCCGTGTCGTCCGCGGACTGCTGGTCCAGCGGGTCGTCGAAGTCGATCCTCGGCTTCGGCTTCGGCTCGGCAGCGGGCGCGGGCTGCGGCCGGGAGGCGTCGGGCGCGGACTGCGGGTCGGCGTCGGGGGCGGTGCTCATGCCTCCAGGGTACGGCCGCCCCCGCCCACGTCCCCGCTCAGCTGGGGGCCTCGGCGCCCTCGCGGGCGTAGAACCACCAGCACAGCGCCAGGCAGGTGGCATAGAAGCCGATGAACAGCCACAGCGCGTGCGGGACGGGCATGGCGGCGAACATCGCGGGGATGAAGAAGAAGCCGTAGGCGGCGATGGCGGAGGAGAAGCCGGTGACGGCGCCCGCCTCCATCTCCGACTGCCTGAGGGCCGCGGCCTGCGCCTCGGCGCCCCGGCCCTCGGCCTCCTGCATGTGCCGGTCCCGGAAGATCACGGGGATCTGGCGGAAGGTCGACCCGTTGCCCAGCCCGGAGAAGGCGAAGGCCGCGAGGAAGCCGGCGAAGAAGGTCCAGAAGCTGCCCCGGTCACCGCCGGACGGCAGCGCGGCGATCACCACGACCAGGGCCCCCGCCATCCCGGTGAACGACAGCATCGTGACGCGCGCCCCGCCGATCCGGTCGGCGAGCCGGCCGCCGGCCCAGCGCATCAGCGCCCCGATGAAGGGGCCGATCCATGCATAGGTCGTGGCCTGGTGGCCCTGCACCTCGAAGTCGTTCTTGATCAGCAGGGGCAGGCCCGCGGCGAAGCCGATGAAGGACCCGAAGGTGCCGACGTAGAGCCAGGTCATCAGCCAGTTGTGCTTGCGCCGGAAGATGACCTTCTGCTCGCGGAAGGGGGCCGCGGCCACCGTGAGGTCGTTCATCAGGAACCACGCGAGCAATGCCGTGACCACCAGCGGCAGCACCCAGAGGAAGGCGCCGTTCTGGAGCCAGATGTCGTTTCCCTGCTTGGCGTCGCGCTGCGGGCCGCCCGCCGGTGGACCCAGGACGCCCGCGGTCACCACCAGCGGGGCGACCAACTGGACCACGCTCACCCCGAGATTGCCGAGCCCGCCGTTGAGGCCGTTGGCCGTGCCCTTTTCCCGCCGGGGGAAGAAGAAGCCGATGTTCGCCATCGAGGAGGCGAAGTTCGCGCCGCCGATGCCGCAGACGGCCGCGATGAGGGCCAGCTCCCCGTACGGGGTCCCGGTGTCCTGGAGGGCGCAGCCGAGCCACAGCATCGGTGCCACCAGCACGATCGTGCTGAGCGCGGTGAACTTGCGCTCGCCCACGATGGGTCCGATGAAGGTGTAGAGGATCCGGAAGGTGCCGCCCGTGAGCCCGGGGATCGCGGTCAGCCAGAACAGCTGGGCCTTCGAGAAGCCGAAGCCGACGTCGTTCAGCCGGACCACGGTGACCGACCAGACCTGCCAGACCACGAAGCCGAGCATCAGGGCGGGGATGGAGACCCAGAGGTTGCGCCGGGCGACCCTGCGGCCGGTGGCCTGCCAGAAGTCCGGGTACTCGGGCCGCCATTCGCCGATGGAGGTTCCCGGCCCGTAGGACTCCGCGGGGTGCGGGCGCAGCCGCTGCGGGGTGGCGGTCGGGGTGGGGGCGGGACCGGCCATGGTCATCGGTCCCTCGGGGCAAGGAGCCACGGTGCCCAGCACGACGAGTAAGGACAGGACCCGGAACCCGGCCCCGGGACGGACCCGCACCGCGCGGGAGCGGGGGCCCGTTCGGACGGAGGCGGCGCCGCGGCGAGGGCTTCTGAGGGCTCGGACACGCCCCCACGCTAGGCGGTGTGAACCTCTATGACCTGTTGTGTCCGTCGAGTGGGTGAACCTCTCGGGCAACGGTCTGCCCCCGCTCCGCGAAGGCTCCCTCCGTCGGTGCGCGGCTGCTGTCCTGGGCGGTATGACGTACGTACCGATGACCTCCCGCAGCCGGGAGGAGGCACACCGCACCTCGACGTCGCTGGAGCTCTTCTTCGACCTGTGCTTCGTCGTCGCCGTGGCCCAGGCGGGCCGGCAGCTGGTCCATGCCCTCGCCGAGGGGCACACCGGCGCCGGGATCGCCGGCTACCTCTTCGTCTTCTTCGGCGTGTGGTGGGCCTGGATGAACTTCACCTGGTTCGCCTCCGCCTACGACGTCGACGACGTGCCCTACCGGATCGCGACCCTCGTACAGATCTCCGGCGTGCTCATCTACTCGGCCGGCATTCCCCGGGCCTTCAACGACAACGACTGGACCGTCGCCGTCGTCGGCTATCTGGTGATGCGCCTCGCGCTGACCGTCCAGTGGCTGCGCGCCGCCGCCGGGGAGCGCGGCCCGGCCCGGCGCTGCGCGCTCGTGTACGCGCTCGGGCTGGTGGTGTGCCAGGCGGGCTGGACCGCGATGCTCGCGGCCCCGGAGGCCGACCGCAAGTGGCTGTTCCTGGTCCTGGCGGCAGCGGAATTGTCGGTTCCGGTCTTTGCCGAGCGCAGCAGCCAGACGCAGTGGCACCCGCACCACATCGCCGAGCGGTACGGCCTGTTCACCATCATCGTGCTCGGCGAGACGATCGCCGCCAGCACGGTCGCGGTCCAGTCGGCGATCGACGAGCACGAGGCGCTGGGCCGGCTCCTGCCGATCGCCGCGGGCGGTCTCCTGCTGGTCTTCGCGGCTTGGTGGATCTACTTCGCGGTCCCCGTCCACGACCGGCTCCGGAGCAACCGCGAGGCCATTCCCTGGGGATACGGGCACTTCGTGATCTTCGCGGCGGCCGCGGCCATCGGAGCCGGCATCGAGGTGGCGATCGAGCACGCCGTCGGCAAGGCCCACATCTCCACCCGGGCCGCGAACCTCGCGGTCACCGTCCCCGCGGCGCTCTTCTTCGCCTTCGTCTGGCTGCTGCACTCCCGCCACTTCAAGCGCGGCCGCGCCCAGCAACTGACCCTGCCCCTCTCGGCCCTGGTCCTGTTCGCCTGCGCCTGGACCGGCGCGTCGGCGGTCCTCTGGGCCGGGCTGGCCGCCGCCGCCACCGTCGCGGTGGGCGTGACCTTGGCCCACCGCGAGCGTTCTGGTGCGTGAGGACGGAGGGCTGCGGCCCGGCGAACGGAAGAAGAAACGATGACGGTCCCGGCACAGCGGTACGAGAACGCAGACGCGGGCGCCCAGCTCGCCGACCCGGCTTTCTGGCAGCAGGCCCCGGCCGCGCGCCTGGCGGCCTTCGCCCGGTTGCGCGCCCTGGACTCCCCGGTCCACGTGCCCGAGGCGAAGGGCCCCGGGCACTGGGCCCTCGTACGGCACGCGGACGTGCAGGAGGCGAGCCGGCTGCCCAAGGTGTTCGCCAGCGCGCCCGGGGTGACCACGCCCGAGCCGGCGCGGTGGGTGCGGGCGCTGTTCGGCGACTCGATGGTCAATCTGGACGGCGCCGACCACGCCCAACTACGCAAGATCGTCCAGCGGGCCTTCACGCCCCGGCTGCTCGCCGCGGCGGAGGCGGACATCCACGCGGTGGCCGCCCAGATCGTGGACGACGTACTGGCCGAGCAGCCGGACGAGTTCGTCTCGGCCGTCGCCTCCCGGCTGCCTTTGGAGGTCATCTGCAACATGATGGGCATCCCGGAGCGCCACCGGGCCGAGATCGCCGACCGCGTCAACCACGCCTCCGAGAACATCGGTGTCGAACGCGGCCTGGCCTCGCGGCTGCGGATGCCCGGACGCGGACTGCGGGCGCTCGCCCGGATGCAGCGGATGGTCGCGGGCATCGGCCGGGAGCGGCGCAAGAACCCGACCGACGACCTGATCTCGGCGCTGGTCTGCGCGAACGTGGACGGCCAGGCCCTGGGCGCCCGGCAACTCGGGGCCTTCTTCTCGCTGCTGATGGTCGCGGGCGTGGAAACCACCCGCAACGCGATCACGCACGGGCTGACCCTGCTGACCGACCACCCCGACCAGCGGGACCTGCTGCTCTCGGACTTCGAGAAGTACGCCGACGGCGCGGTCGACGAGATGATCCGGCACTCGACGCCGATCATCCAGTTCCGCCGGACGGTGGCCGCCGAGCACACCCTGGGCGGACACCCGTTCCACCCCGGCGACAAGGTGGTGCTGTACTACGCATCCGCCAACCGGGACGAGGCGGTCTTCGCCGACCCCGACGCCTTCGACATCACCCGCTCACCCAACCCGCATCTGGGCTTCGGCGGCGGAGGCCCGCACTTCTGCCTGGGTGCGCACCTGGCCCGGGTGGAGATGAAGGCGCTGTTTCGGGAGCTGCTGACCCGGCCGGTCGGGCTGCGAGCGGTGGGCCTGCCGGACCTGGCGGGGTCGAACTTCGACAACCGGGTCCGTTCGCTGCGGTTCGCCTTCGAACGCCCGTAACACCCGCGACGCCCGTGATGGCCGCCGCGCCCCCGGCGGCCGTCGCTCCCGCGGCCTGCCGGCGGCGGGCCGGACGCGCGGGAACCGGCCGCCGGGCAGGACGGGGGCCCGGCGGCCGGGGACCGGGGCTACTGCTGCAGGCGCCGCACCGAGAGCACGCAGTGGGCGCTGCCCGTGAGCACCGCCTCGTCGCCGGCGAACTCCTGCAGGGTCTTCGCGTCGACCGGCCGGCCCGGGACGGCCTCGGGCCAGGCGCGCGTGGCGAACAGGAAGTAGGCCTGCCCGCTCTCGTTCGCCGCCGCGACCCACTCGTCGGGCGCCGTGCAGGTGGCGTTCAGCCCGGGCATGGTCAGCCCGATCTGGTTGTTCGCCAGCACGATCTGCACCGGGAAGGCGGACGGGTTGCGGGTGCCGTCCATGACCACGTCACCGATGGGCAGGCCGATCTCCTCCAGGAGTCCCCGCGCGGCCGCCTCGCCGGCCTCCCGGCCCTGCGGGCCGTCGCCGAGGGTGTAGGCGAGGAGGTAGGGGATGTCGTGTCCGTCGGAGGGGTCGCCGATCCATGCGAGCACCGAAAGGGTGCCGAGCTGGGACCGGTCGATTTCGGCTTGAGTTGAAGTCATGCGCGCACCCTAGTGCTCTCTTCCCCGCCGCCTTCACGGCCTTTCACCCGCGCGGGCTACGCACCCCGGCCACCGACGGACAAGCTCCCGCATCAGACCGCCCAGAATCCCCCTCCGGAATTCGGCTGCGTGTTCGCGTCCTGGTACTGGAGCCGCACGATGCGCGCGTTTTCCGGGATTTCGAACACCACCCAGCCCTCGGCCCGCTCCCCCACCGCGAGGGAATCGAAGACGAGGGGCTTTCCGGTGGTCAGTTCGCCGGTCGGTACCACCGGGTGCCGCTGCCCCGCACTGTCGTACGCCCACATGCGTCCGAGCGCCCCGTACGAGACCCCGCCGACGTTGACGAACGACATCGAGGCGGCCACCCAGCGCTTCCCGGCGGGCGGGGCGTAGTTCGCCTCCACACTGACCGCCGGGTCCACGTACGCGCCGAGCACGGCCTGCAGGTGCTTGCCCACCTGCTTGCCGTCCACCTGTACGGGCTCGCCCACGTGGGCGTCCTTCACGGCTCCCTGCGCAGCTCCCGCACCCGTGGCGGGATCCTCATCGGCTCCCGGCGCCCCGTCGTCCACCGGGACGGCGGGCGCCGCGGCGGGGGCGAGCGCGTCCCCCTCGGGCGCGCGGGAGCAGGCCGTGGCACCGGAGAGCAGGGACAGCAGGAGGGCGGCGGCGAGGACGGAAACGGACTGGCGCATGCGGGATCCCTTCGGGGACCTTCGGGGCTGTATTCCGGTCAGTTTCACGCGCCCGAGCGGGCAATTGCACACACCGACACGGGTGTCCGGAGCGAGTTACCGCCCAACTGCCAGCACAATTCGTTCCGACGGATTCCCGCCATCTGCATTCACCTGGAGGAACGATGGGTATGCTCGGCCGCCGAATGGCCCTGGCAGCGCTCTCCACCCTGGCCGCCACCGCGGCGTTCACCGCCCCGGCCACCGCCACGTCTTTCGATTCCGCTATTTCCGTACAGCCGTACGCTCATATCGGCGAGGACGGCACGATCACCCTTTCCGGGACGTACCGCTGCACCGACGCGTCACCCGTCGGAGGGATTCAGATCGCCGCCTCCCTCATCCAGGACAACACCCGCCTGACGACCGGCGCGGGCGGGGCCGTGTGCGACGGCGCCGAGCACGAGTGGGAGAGCCGCGCCTCCCTCAAGTGGACCCCGGGCATCCACCCGGGCCCGGCCCGGGCCGAGGTCAGGCTCCAGGAGGTCAAGCGCTCCGGGCTGATGCCGAAGTCGCTCCACACGCTCGCCGAGGACCAGCAGGACATCCAGGTCGTCGAGTAGCCACCCGGCGTCCGCGGATCCGGCCGTGCCGGTAGCCGCCGCTACCGGCAGGCGGGCTCCGCCCCGGTCATCGACATGAACGCGACCCGCTTGCAGCCCGGGTCCCGGTGCGGGCGCCCCGTCGTCCAGTCCACGACCGTCGGCACCCCGGCCACCAGCAGGAGCACCGCCGCGACGGCCGCGGCGGCGCCCTTGCCCGGCCGCCTGCCCGACCTTCCCTCAGTGGTCCGTTCCATGGACCGCATCATCACCCCGGTCCCCCGACCCCACAACTCGGAGTGGCGGGACGCTCACCCGAAGCCCGCCACACCGCCCGCCGCACTGAACTCGCACCACACCGCCTTGCCGTCGCCCCGGGACTCCACCCCCCAGTGCGTGGCCAGCGCGTCCACCAGCAGCAGCCCCCGGCCGGTGGTCGCCGACTCCCCAGGGGTCCGCCGGCGCGGCCACACGCTGGAGCGGTCCTTGACCCACAGCCGGATCCGGCGCACCGGCTCCGGCAGCACCTCCATGGTCAGCACCGCCCCGCCGTCCGTGTGCAGCAGGGCGTTGACCAGCAGCTCACCTGCCGCGAGCTCCACGTCGTCGGCGAGCTCCGGCATGCCCCAGTCGCGCAGGGCCTGCCGCAGCGCGTAGCGGGCCTCCGAGAGGCCCTCCGGGTCGGCCTGGTGGATGTACTGGTGGATCCGCGGCGCCCGGTGGGTGCCCGGGTCCGGGGCCCGGCGCAGCACCAGCAGGGCCACGTCGTCGCCGGAGCCCCAGCGCTCCCAGAGCCGGTCCGAGAGGTGGTCGGCGAGGGCGCCGGCGTCCTGGGGACCGGTCCTGACCGCCTGGGCGAGGGCCTCCATGCCCTGGGTGATGGCGGTCCCGGGCTCCTCCACGAGGCCGTCCGTGCACAGCACGAGCGTCTCCCCGGGCACCAGGTCGAGCCGGGTCTCGGGGAACTCCTCCTGCTCGAAGACCGAAGCCAGCCCGAGCGGGAGCCCGCCGCGCACGTTGGGCCAGCCCGTGCGCCCGTCGGTGTGGCGGATCAGCGGCCCGAGATGGCCCGCGCGGACCGCCCGTACGCCTCCGGTCTCCAGGTCCACCTGCGCGTACATGCACGTCGCGAAGCGTTCGGTGTCCAGTTCGGCGAGGAAGCGCGAAGCCCGCGCCAGTACGGTCGACGGGGGGTGGCCCTCCCCCGCGTACGCCCGCAGCGCGATCCGCAGCTGGCCCATGATCGCCGCCGCGTGCGTGTCGTGCCCCTGTACGTCGCCCACCACCAGGCCCACGCGGTCGCGGGGCAGCGCGATCACGTCGTACCAGTCCCCGCCGACCTCCCGCCCGCTCCACGCGGAGTGGTAGCGCACCGCGATCTCCCCGCCGGTGATCTCCGGGATCCGCCGCGGCAGCATCGAGGCCTGCAGGCCCGTCGCGAACTCCCGCTCCTGGTCGAACAGCAGGGCCCGCTGGAGCGACTGCGCCACGATGCCCGCGAGGCCGAGGCACAGGTTGCGCTCCTCCGGGCTGAATTCGCTGCGCCGCCGGTAGAACAGCACGAGCCCGCCGATGGCCTTGGCCTGCGCGATCAGCGGAAGGTAGGCGGCCGCGTCGAAGCGGATCCGGTTCAGGTAGTCGGACAGCAGCGGGAACTCGTCCGCCAGCTCGGTCAGCGAGGTGACGAACCGCGCCTTGCGGGTCAGCACCGCCTGCGACAGCGGCAGCGAACCGTCCAGCCGCGTGAACTTCCGCTCGCTGAGGATCTCCAGCGATTCCCCGCTCAACGCAATGATCTTGATGGCGCCGTTCTCGACCAGCCCCAGCGCCAGCCCGTCCGCGCCGAGCCGCTCCAGCGCTCCCGCCCCGGTCAGCGCGGCCGTCACATCGTCCACGGTCACCGCCCGCGACAGGGCCTCCGTGGTCCGCTGCACGATGGTGGCCTGCGCCGCCCGCGCCGCCTCCAGCTTGCGCAGCACCATGGCGTGGGCCAGCTCGGCCGTCGCGTCCCGGACGATCCCGACGATCCGCCGCGCCCGCCCGTCGGGATCCCGCAGGATCCGGCCCTGGGTGTGCGTCCACTGGCCGACACCGTCACGCCGCTGCACTGTGAAGTACGAACCGTACGTCTCCTCGCCGCTCTCCAGCGCGGCCTGCACCGAATCCTCCAGCCGGGCGCCGTCCTCCGCCGGGATCCGCAGCCCCAGGCCCTCCGGAGTGCAGTCGAACTCCTCCGGCTCCACGTCGAAGACCACGAGGCCGGCCTCGTCCACCATCAGCGTGCCGGCGTCCAGGTCCCACTCGAAGCTGCCCATACGGTTCAGGGCGAGCCGCTCTCCGGCCGCGGTCACCGGTTCCTGCGGGCCCTGCCCCGGTTCCTGCGGGTCCTGCCCCGGTCTGTCGTGCTCCGCCGCTGCCACGAGTCCCACCACCTAACGGCCGGGCCAGCACGGCTGGGAGATCAGCCGCTCCCACTCCTCGTCAGGATGCCCCGGAAGGGTCCGCCCGGCCTCCCGCCAGCGCTTGACGAGGGAGAGGTAGATCGTCGACTGGTCCGGCGCCGCGTACCCGGACGGGCCGCCGTACGGGCCGCCGTACGGGCCGCCCCGCGCCCCGGCTCCCCGCGCCGGGCCGGCGGGCTGCTCCGTCCGGCTGGCCGGAATGCGCACCCAGCCGCGGCCCTGTGCTCGCTGCTCCGCACTCATCGCGGACCCCTCTCACCGCAGAGACGTCTTCGGATGCCCCGGGGGCACCCCCGGACGGACTCCGGAGGCAGCCCGGTCGAGCCGGGCGGTCCCGGTGGAGCCCCGCCGCCGGCCCCGGTCGCCGAGGCGTTGTCGGACTCCTTTCACCAGTCTCCCCGCCGTGAACCCCGCACCGTGCACGAATCGCATGGAAGGGCCGAATGAGGGAGCCGTCAGCAGCCCCGCGAAGAACAGCCCGGGCCACGACGACTCGAAGCCGGGGCTCAGCTCCGGGGTCCCGCTGTCGCCCACCGTCTCCAGGGCGGCCCGCAGCCCCGCGTCCAGCAGCTCCAGGCGTGCCAGGTCCGGGGTGAACCCGGTGGCCGCGATGACGTGTGCGACGTCCAGTACGACGGATTCCCCGGCCCTGGTCGTCAGCCCGAGCCGGGTCCGCTCGCCCACCGCCACCGCCCGGTGCAGCCGGTGTCCCAGCAGCACGGGCACGCTCCGCTCGAAGCGGTCCCGCAGCCACCAGGCCCCCGCGGGCCCCAGCGCGGTCGCCGCGATCCGCTCCCGGGTCGGGGCGGGCAGCAGCCGCACCGCCCAGGGCAGCTCCGACCAGGCCCAGCTGCGCCACCCGGTGCCGAGCCCGCTGTGCGGAGCGCGCAGGGCCCGCAGGGCCGGCCGGTCCAGCGGCTGGGGCACGGTGTTCCAGTTCAGCCGGGACCGCCGGGCCACCAGGCAGGGCCGGGCCCCGTTCTCGGCCAGCAGGGCGGCGGTCTCCAGGGCCGCCTGCCCGGCGCCGATCACCGCGACCTCGCGGCCCGCGAAGCGGGCGAGGTCGCGGTGGCCGCTGCTGTGCGAGGCGTGCTCGGGAGGCAGGTCGCGCAGGGCCCGCGGATGGTGGACGAAGGGCATCACCCCGACCGCGAGCGCCACCGTGCGGGCGAGCAGCGGCGGCCCCTCGGCGGTGCGGATCCGGAATCCGTCGCCCTGCGGGGTGACCTCGGTGACGGTCACCTCCTCCACCTCGGGCGCCGCACGGTGGGCGAACCACATGCCGTAGGCGCTGAAGGTGCCGATCGGCAGCGGACGGCCGTGCTCCGCGACCAGGCCGCGGGTGGCGCAGTACTCGGCGAGGGTGTGCCGGCCGTCGGGCGCGGACAGGTTGGAGGACCAGGGCTCCGACTTCAGGTACATGCCCTCGGGCATGTGGTCCCGCCACGAGGCCATGGGCCGCCCGAGCACCCGTACACCGAGTCCGGCCGCCGCCGCATGCGCGGCGATCGAGAGGCCGTACGGCCCGGCGCCGACCACGACGAGATCGTCCATCCGCGTCACCGCTGTCCCTTCCGTCTCATGGATCCCCCTCGGCCCGGTCGCCGGGTCGTCACATGCCCCGTCGGCCCCAGCTGCCGCCTGTCACCCCGTCACCTGGAATCCCGTCACCTGGGACACCGCCGGCCGGCACGCCCGCCGGGCCGCGCATGCGGTCACCGGCTCACCAACTCGTCCGGTTCCGCCGGTTCGGCCGCCGCGGAGGGACCCGAAGGGGCAAGATCGCGGGCACGCTGGCGCGGGGCGCGGACCACCGCCCGCGCCGTGCGCCGGCCGTGCGCCGGGACACCGCGCAGGGCGCGCTTTCCCTTGTCGGCGCCCCGCCCCAGGAACGCGGCGAGCATCGCCAGGAAGGGCATCAGGTCGTCGGCGGCGAACCAGGCCGCCTCCACCCGCCCCCGCTCCGTACGCGGTGCCGGCCGCACCGGCCCGGACCCCGACCCGCCGGTTCCGCCCGTGGGCGCCGCATCCGGGCCGGACGCCGCCGCGGCCGGATCGCCGGAGCGCCCGGCCGGGCTGCCGCAGTCTCCTCCCGCGGCCCCGCCTGCCGACCGCGCCGACCGCGCCGACCGTGCGGGCCGCCAGGGCAGCTGACGGCCCCGGACCGATGCCAGCAGCGCGTAGTTCTCCGCCACGAACACCCGTCCCGGCCCGCCCGAGGGCTCCGGCACCCGCTGACCCGTCAGGTCCAGGTACATCGCCTGTACAACGTCCAGCCCGGCCGCGTCAGCGAACAGCCGGAACTGGGCGCCGGGCCGCGGGTTGAAGTCGACCAGCCGGAAGCACCCGTGCTCGTCCCGGCGGAAGTCCAGGTCCAGGATCCCCTGGTAGCCCAGCCGTGCGGCCAGCCGCAGCCCCGCCTCCTCCACCGCCGGATCGGGCAGCCAGCGCCCCACCGCCGTCAGGCCCGTGCGCACCGGCCACGACAGCTCCTTGCGGCCCGAACCGGCGAGCAGCGGCCGCCCGCCCCGGCCGAAGGCACCGTGGAAGAACCAGTCGGTGTCCGCCCCGGCCGGCAGGAACCTCTGCAGCAGCAGCCGGCTCCCCGCCTGCGGGGTGCGCTCGTACAATCCCCGCGCCTCGGCGGCGCTGTGCACGAGGGTGGTGCTGCGCAACCCGGCGCCCGCCGGAAGCAGCCAGGGCCGGCTCCACTTGGCGACCACCGGCAGCCCGAGGCGCCACGCGGCCTCCGCCGCCTCGGCTCCGCTCGCCGGGATCACGGTCTCCGGGTGCGGGATGTCCCAGCGGCCGCACAGCATCGACAGCTGCGCCTTGTCCGCCACCCGGGCCGGCAGCCCGTCGGGCTGATGGGGGATCCGGTACCGCCCGTCGAGCATCGGCGCGATCCGCGCCACGGCGATCGCGCTCAGGTCGTCCATCGCAACGAGCACCGCCGGCCTGCCGATCCGCTCCGACACCCCGACCAGGCACTCCAGGAGCGCCTCGGGCGCCTCGGGGTCCAGTCCGCCGACCGGTCCGGGATGCGCGGCGCGCAGGTACCGCGAACGTCCCATGGGACCTCCCCCGGCCTCGACGACGGCATGGACCTCCACGCCCTTGCGCCCAAGGGATCTGACGGCGCCGAGGGTTCCGTGGTGGAACGGATTCCGATCGAGTCTGAGCACAACAGCGGGCACATGGGCGTCGAACGCGTACATGGGAACGGTGTCTTTCACCTAGTCGGTCCAAGCAGGGAGGGTGCGCAACTGCGAATGGCCTAGAAAGCCCTCATCGGACAGGCCATTCGTCAGATGTGCTGCCTAACGTCTTTGGCAAGCACACCGATTCAGGAAGCCTCGGGAGACGCCATGTCCAGACCACGCCGCCGGCTGGCGAGCACCTGCATCGGTACGGTCACGGCCGGACTGCTCGCCACCGGCGCCGCGCTCGCGGCGCCGGAGGACGACGAGCCCAGGAGCTCCGACGTCGCCATGGGGGCCTACCTCGACTACGGGCCTCCCGGGGTCGCCCGCATCCCGTTCCTGTCGCACTGGCTGGGCGGCAGGGAGATCCGGGTCGGGCACACCTATCTGCCGGGCGACCGGTGGAGCGGCATCGAAGGGAACGTCCGCTTCCTTGACGAGTGGGCGGAATGGCGCCTGGACGGCAAGGACCGGATGTTCGTGCTCAACGTGCCCATGCAGGAGCGCAACGAGGGACGCGTCCCCGACCGCCAGGTCGCCCAGCTGATCAGGGCGGGCGCGCAGGGCGCCTTCGACGAGCACTTCAGGAGGCTCGCCGAACGGCTGGTGGACCTGGGCGTGCCGGACACGGTGATCGTGCTCGGCTGGGAGATGAACGGCTCCACGTACACCCACCGGTGCGGTCCGGACCCGGAGAACTGGAAGGTGTACTGGAAGCGCATCGTCAACACGATGCGCTCCGTTCCCGGTCAGAAGTTCAAGTTCGATTTCGCCCCGAACCGGGGTACGGACGCGATCGGCTGGACCAAGTGCTACCCGGGCGACGACGTGGTCGACATCATCGGCATGGATTCGTACGACCAGGCCCCCGGCCGCACCTTCGACGACCAGATCACCCAGCCGTACGGGCTCCAGCAGCACGTCGACTTCGCGAAAGCACACCGCAAGCAGATCTCGTACCCGGAGTGGGGGCTCTTCCGCAACGGGGACAATCCCGAGTACGTGCGGCGCATGCTGAAGTGGATCGAGCAGCACAAGCCGCTCTACCACACCATCACCGACTACTGCCCGCACGGCGTGTGGCAGTGCAAGCAGAACCCGCGCTCGTCGAAGGTGTTCCGCGAGGCGCTCACGCCCGAGAAGCCGGGCCCCGTGATCCCGACGCCGGTGGTCCCGACGCCGGTCGTACCGACTCCGGTCGTCCCCACGCCCGTGATCCCGCCCCCGGTCGTACCGAGCCCGGTCGTCCCGATTCCGGACGTACCGATTCCGGACGTACCGGCGCCGCAGATCCCGGCGCCCCAGGTCCCCGCCAAGCCGAGCCCCGCCAAGCCGGGTTCGGTCCCGAGCCCCGCGCCCCAGCCCTCGCACCCGGTCCCACAGCCGAAGCCCAGCCCGGTGCAGCCCAGCCCGGTCGAGCCGAGCCCCGTCGCACCGGGCCCGGTGGAGCCCAGCCCCGTGGAGCCCGGCCCGGTGGAACCGAGCCCCGTGGAGCCCAGTCCCGCCGCACCCGGCCCGGTCGAACCGAGCCCGGTGGAGCCCAGCCCCGTGGAGCCCGGCCCGGTGGAACCGAGCCCCGTGGAGCCCGGCCCGGTGGAGCCCAGCCCGGTCGAGCCGAGCCCGGTCCGGCCCGTGCCCTCGCCCGTGGTGCCGCCCCAAGCACCGGTCACCCCGGTCCCGAGCCCGGCCGTCCCGAGCCCGGTCGTGCCGGAGACCGAGCCGCCGCAGCCGCAGCCGCAGAAGCCGCACTCCAACAGCACGCAGTGGTGCGTGCCGCTCAACGTCGGCGAGTGGCTCTCCAAGCTCCTCGGCAAGGACTCGGTGTGCGTCACGCTCGACTGGGGCTGGGGCGAGGACTCCGGCTTCTGGCCCTTCTAGTCGCGGCGGGGTGGTCACCGGACGCGCAGTTCGTTGAGCCGTGCCCGCCAGTCCCTGGCGGCCGGCAGCGCCTCGCGCAGCGCCTCCACCGCCCGCTCGCGCCCCGCCGCCTGCCCTTCGTGCAGCCGCAGCAGGGGCGCGAGCGCCGTCCTGGCCAGCAGGAACCGCTGGTTGACCACGGTCTCCGGCCGCCAGTGGTTCTTGTACGGTTCGCTGCCGCGCAGGAAGCTCACCACCGGGCGGCCCTCCGCGAGGGCCCGGCCCGCTTCGTAGCGCAGCAGCAGCGTGGCCACGTCCACCTTGCGGGACCGCAGTTCCGGGTCCGCGCCGTACAGGTAGCCGCCGCTCAGCGCGCCCGACAACAGGGTGACGTTGGCCGCCACCACCTTCCCGTCCAGCCGGAACTCCGTCAGCCGCCCCTCGCCGGCCCGGACCATCCGCCGGGTGGCGCGGGTCAGGTGCTCGGCGAAACGAGGCTTGAGGTGCTCCGGGGTGACCCCGCGCCCGCGCCACTGCTTCTCGTGGAGCCGCAGCAGCGTCCGTACCGCGCGCGGCACTTCCTGCTCGGTGACCTCGTGCTCCTCGATGCCGGCCGCGTCGGTCTTGCGCAGCTTGGCCCGCACCCGCTGGGCGCCGGAGGCGGGCATCCGCTTGACCAGCTCGTCGAAGGGCAGGACGGGCAGCTCCATGCAGGTGGAGTCGGCCAGCTTGGTACGGACCCCGGGCCACTGCTCGTACAGGGCCTCGGCGGCCGCCCCGGGCCGCACCTCGCGCAGGTCGACCACGGCGCCGCGGGCCGCCCGGTGCAGCCCGTGGGCCAGCGCCGGGACGACCTCGGAGGCGTACTCCGCGGCCACGAGCACGTCGGAGTAGTCCGTGATCCCACCGCCGAGCGGCACCAGCAGCGGCAGCGGCCGGTGTACGAGCATCAGCGGGGCCGCGCCGACCAGCTCCCCGCCGCGCCGCACGAGGACGATCCGCAGCCGCCCGTCCCGGCCGTAGGAGAGCCACCAGGAGTGCAGCCAGGCGTGGCTCTGGAACGGGGTGGCGGTGGGGCAGGAGCGGAAGAGTCGGTTCCACGGCTCCTCCATCGCGGCGAACTGCCGGGGATCACGGCACAGCGTCACCGTCAGGGCCCCTGGGGAGCCCGCGGTCATCGCACGGACTCCTTCTCCTTGGCCGAGCCCGGCTCACCCTGGGCGGGCAGCGAGGCGTACTCCTCCACCACCGGGTCCGCGGCCTCGGCGCCCGTGCTCGCGGTCGGGGCCGCGCCCGCGCCCGAGTCGGTGCGGGTGTTCGGGTCCGCGTCCTTGCGGCGCGGCCGCGCCAGCAGCCACAGCCCGCCCAGCAGGCCTCCCGCACACAGCCCGACGGCGCCGCTGACGGCCGCGGACGGCGAGGCGGGCTCGGTCGGCGCCACCGCCTGGTTGAACAGCAGCAGCTGGACACCGGTGTTCTTGGCGGCCTGGTTGCTGCTCAGCGACAGCGCGTCGGCGACCGCGTTGGCGATGTCGGCGGCCTCGCCCGGGCTCTTGGAGGTACCGGTGATGGCGATCATCGGGGACTCGGGAGAGGTCTCGGCCCGCACCCGGGTGCGCAGTTGCCGGGCGGGGATGCCGGCGCGGGGCTGCGCGTAGGCGAGGGTGGAGCTGCTGGTGGCGATCCGGGCGTACGCCTGGGCGAAGCCGAGGGCCGTGGCCGGCTCGGTGGTGTCGTCGGGCACGGCGACGACGTAGCTGGTGGCGGCGTACTCGGGCGCCTTGAGCACCCCGTACGCCCCGCCGGCGGCCAGCCCCAGCAGGGCGGCGCCCGGCAGGGCCCACCATGCGGGCGGCGGCAGCAGCCTGGCTCGGCGGCGTCGGCGGTCGGTCTTCTTCTGGTCGGCGGTGTCGGCCATGTGCGTGCTCACTTCCTGGGTGAAGGGTTCTTGTCTCGGGCCCGCTTGTGGGCCCCGTACGGCGGTTCGGCTCAGCCGTTCTCCCCGCCCCCGCCCGGTGCGGCCGGGCCCGGAGCCACTGCGCCGGGAGCCGGCCGCCGCCCGGGCACGGACGCCGCCTCGTACGGCTCGCCCCCCGGCGCCCCCGCTTCCGGCCGGGGCGGGGTCGCGGGGCTGCCGGCCCCGTGGCCCCCGTCCGCGCGGTCCGCGGCGTCCGGGCGGGACAGGACCAGGCGGTAGACGTCGAGCAGGAGTTCCGCGCTGTGCGCGATGTCGTAGCGTCGGGTCACCGGCGGCGGCGGCAGCCGGCGCACACCTGCCTCCATGTGCCCGCGCAGGGCGGCCACCAGTTCCTGCTCCCCCGTCCCGATCCGCCGCGCCCCCGGCGCCTGCGCCGCGGGCAGGTCGTCGATCGCCGGACAGGTGACGTGCAGCACCGGCAGGCCCGCCGCCAGCGCCTCGACCACCGCCAGCCCGAAGGCCTCCTCCCGCGAGGCGGAGACGAACACGTCCATCGCCGCGAGCAGCGCCGGGATCCCGGGCGTGCGCCCGTCCGCGCTGTCGCCCAGCGGGTCCCGCTCCCCCAGCAGGTGGATCCGGCCCTGCGCGCCCAACTCGGCGGCCAGCCCCCGCAGCGCGGCCCGCTCGGGGCCCTCCCCGGCGAGCAGCAGGTGCGCCCCCGGCAGGGCCGCCACCGCCCGGACCAGCGCGTCGAACCGCTTGCCCGGCACCAGCCGGCCCACCCCGCCGACCACGAACGCGCGTGCGGGCAGGCCGGTTCGGGCCCGGGTGGCCCGCCGCACCTCCTCGTCGAAGCGGAAGCGGGCGGCCTCGATCCCGTTCGGTACGACGTGCACCCGCTCGGCGGGCACCCCCCACCCCTCCAGCCGGGCCGCGACGGTGTCCGAGACCGCCACGGTCGCCGCGCCCAGCCGCTCACCGGCCAGGTACAGCGCCCGGACCCCGCGCGACAGCGGCCGTCCCTCGATCTCGCCGTGGCCCAGCGAGTGCTCGGTCGCCACGACCGCGCCCACGCCCGCGATCCGGGCCGCGAGACGCCCGTACAGGCAGGCCCGGTACAGGTGGGTGTGCACGAGGTCGTAGCGTCCGCGCCGGATGAACCGCACCAGCCTCGGCAGTGCCCCCAGGTCGCGGTTGCCCCGCATCCCCAGGTGCGCCACCCGCACCCCGTCGGCGCGCAGCCCCTCGGCGACCGGCCCGGGGTTGGTCAGCGTCAGCACGTCGCACTGCATCGGCATGTGCCGCAGTAGCAGCCGCAGTTGCTGCTCGGCGCCGCCGACGCCCAGGCCGGTGATGACGTGCAGGACCCGTACGTCCTTCACCGGTGCACCGCCCGGCGCCGCAGCTCGTGCGCCTGGTGGCGCAGCTGCTTGATCCGCAGCCGGGCGCTGCCGTCCGCCTGGCTGACGTGCGTGCGCGGCAGGGCGTGCGGGCCCGCGAGGTGCCCGGGGTCGATGGCGCAGGCGTAGCCGTAGCCGGCGTCGCGGGTCGCGGCGACGACCCGGGCGTCGAGGTGCCCGTACGGGTAGCAGAAGCCCTGCGGGAGGGTTCCGGTCAGCTCGCGCAACAGGTCCCGGCTGCCCCGCACCTCCTGCTGGAGGACGGAGTCGGCGGCTGCGGTGAGGTCCTGGTGGAGCAGCCCGTGCGAGCCGATCTCCTGTCCGGCGGCGGCGACCTCGCGGATGCCCTCGGCGGTCAGCAGGGCCTTGCGCGGGCCCAGCGGGTCCCACACGTTGTCCACCCCGAGGCGTCCGGGCAGGACGAACAGGGTGGAGGTGAACTCGTGGCGCCGCAGCAGCGGCAGGGCGTTCGCGAGGTAGTCGGTGTAGCCGTCGTCGAAGGTCAGCCCGACCAGCCCGGCTCCGCGCCCGGCGGCCCGGGCCCGCAGCAGCTCCCCCACGGACACCCCGCGCAGCCCCCGCGCGCGCAGCCACAGCAGCTGGGCCTCCAGCGTCCGCGGGGTGACGGTGATGCCGTACGGGTCCTCGGCGGGATCGGTGAACTCGGTGACCGAGTGGTACATCAGGACCCACGGCGAGGCGGTCCGTCGGGCGGGAGCCCTCACGGCGGCCGGCGCCGCGGCGGTGTCAGCGGGCATTGCGGAACCTCTGGGTCATCTGGGAGAGCTGGGCGGGCAGGGCGGTGATTTCGAGCGCGCGTATGGCCAGGCCGCAGGCCCCGAACATGGCGGGGATCAGCAGGCAGCCGAGCGCGGCGCTGAGCAGGGGGTCGGGGATCTTCGGTGCGGCGATCCAGCCGGTGGCGCAGGCGGCGACGGCGGCGACGGCCAGCCGGCCGATGCTCAGGGCGACGCGGCGGACCTGGATGGCGATGATCCGGGAGCCGAGGCCGGTGAGCAGCAGGGCCGCCGTGGTGGTGATGCCCGCGGCGTTGGCGGCGGCGATGCCGTGGGTGCCCCACCCGCGGACGGCGAAGGCTCCGGCGACGATGTTGACGAGCAGTCCGGCACCCATCGCGAGCGCCGGGAACCAGGTGGGCCGGGCGGTCGAGAAGAAGGGCCGGGACAGCGCGCCGACGAGGCAGTGGCCGAGGAGCCCGAGGCCGTAGATCCGCATGACGGAGGCGGTGGCCAGGGTGTCGCGGTGGGTGAAGGCACCGCGTTCGAAGAGGACTTGGATGATCTGGGGGGCGTACGCGATGACGAGGGCGCTGCCCATGAGGACGGCGAGGGAGGCGAGCGCCAGATCACGTTCGACGCGCCGACGGGCCTTTTCGAGTTCCCCGCCGGCCATGGCCTGGGCGACGACGGGGAAGGTGACGGTGCAGATCATCAGCGACAGCACCATCGGCATCTGCGCGACCTTCTGCGCGTAGTTGAGGTGCGAGATGGCACCGGGCGGCAGCGAGGCGGCCAGGAACCGCTCCACCAGGACCTGGGACTGCCGGCAGACGGCGAACAGGATGACGGGCGCGATCAGGCCGAAGGCGAGCAGGGTGGGCCGGTCCCGGTCGCGCTGGCTGCGCGGGGCGCCCCGGGGGACCGCCGCCCGGTCCGGACCGGACCGCCGGCGCCCGGCGCGGGACGTCCCGAAGCCCACGTTCCGCACGTAGGCGGGCAGTTGGACGAGCACCATCAGCAGGCCGCCGACGGCCACCCCGGCGGCGGCGGCCCGCACCCCCCACAGGGCGTGCAGGGCGATCATCGTGCTGATGATCCCGACGTTGTACGAGACGTAGATCGCGGCCGGCGGCACGAAGGAGCGGTGCGCCCGCAGGGCCGCGCTGAAGTACCCCGCCACCCCGAAAGACAGCACGGTCAGGGCGGTCAGCCGGGTGCACTCGACGGCCAGTCCGGGGTCCGGCAGGCCGGGCGCCAGCACGCCGACGACGAGCGGCGCGGCGACGATCAGGAGGGAGGCCACGGCGGCCAGGAACACCACCAGCCGCGGCAGCGTCGCCCCCACGAGCAGCCGTACGGGGTCCTGTGCGCGGGCCTCCTTGCGGGTGAGTCCGGCCCAGGTCGCCGCCCGCCGGGCCAGGGCGTGGCTGAAGGCGGGCACCATCAGCAGCGCCATGGCGTCCTCGATCAGCAGGGTCGAGGCCATCTCGGGCACGGTCCAGGCGATCAGGAAGGCATCGCTGTCGTGCCCGGCGCCGAAGAGGTGGGCGATCGTCTGGTCGCGCACCAGCCCGAACACCGCCCCCGCGGCGGTCAGTCCGGCGGTGACGGCGGCGGCCTTGGCCAGGAACCGCCCGAGCGGCGCGGCTGCGCTGCCGCCCCCCGAGCCGCCGGGGTCCTCGCCCCGGCGCCGCGGTGGCGGGGGCCCGCCGGCCGCCCGCGAGCGTACGGGGCCGCCCCGGCCGGGGGCGTTCGCGGGGCCGGACGCGGCCGCCCCGCCGGGCACCGGTGGCCCCGGGCGTGCGGCGGAACCGGGCTCGGGCAGGCGCGGCGGACGGCCCGCAGCCTCGGCGACTTCGGTCGCCGAGGCCGCGGGCCGCCGCCAGGGCGTCGTATCGGTCACCGGGCCGCCGTACCCGCGGCGCCGGCGAGGCGCCCGGCCGGGACGGCGGAGCCGGTGCGCACCCGCCGCCGACCGCGGCCGTCCGCACCCGCGTCGTCCGGGGCGGGGAGCGCCCACCACGCCGCCAGGCCGATGATCACTCCGGTCAGGACGGTGGACGGCCCCCCGATGTCCGCGTACAGGAAGTCCGTCAGCTGCCACACCAGCAGGCCGACGGCGATCACCCCGCAGTCCCGGGCGGCCCCGGGGCCGACGCACCGCCGCAGCCCCGCCACCAGCAGCGCCGCCCAGCCGCCCGCCAGTGCGGTCAGCCCGATCAGCCCCTGCTCGCTCAGCACCAGCAGGTACATGTTGTGCGGGGAGAGCAGCGGCTGGCGGATGTACGCCTGGCCCGCGCCCGCGGTGTCACTGCCCGAGGACAGCCCCAGCGAGGCGTGACCGTCCCGGTTGGCCGGGAAGCCCTTGAGACCCACCCCCACGGCCGGCCGCTCCCGCCACATCGACTCGGCGGCCGCCCACATCGTGTACCGGTCGGTGACCGACTGGTCGGGGGCGCTGGACACCTGGGTGATCGAGGTCAGCCGCTCGGCGACCATCTCGGAGCCGACCCCGAAGCCGCCCACGAGCACCACGCCCGCCGCGGTCAGGGCCGCCAGCACCTTCAGGGCCCGCCGGATCCCCGACAGCCCCATCACCAGCACCGCGGCGCCCGCGGTCGCGATCCAGGCGCCCCGGCTGAACGACAGGACGAGCGGCAGCACCAGGACCGGCGCCGCGGCGGCCGCCCACCGCCGCACCCGACGCGGCAGACCCGGCGCCAGCGCCGCCGCGGTGGCCACCACCAGCCCGTACGCGACGACCGTGGCCATGCCCATCACATCGCCGGGACCGAAGGTCCCCACGGCCCGGACGTCCTCGCCCTGGTACGAGGCCCCGGTGTGCGTCACGTACTGCACGACCCCCACCGCGCCCTGCACCAGCGCCAGCACCACGAAGCACCCGGCGGCCAGCCGGAACTCCCCGGCGTCCCGCACCAGCAGCACGATCGCCGCGGGGACGAGCACGAACACCTGGAGGTAGCGCACGAACCCCGGCAGGGCCGCGAACGGATCCCCGGCGGTCGCGGTCGCCACGGCCAGTCCCAGCGCGGGCACCCCGAGCACCAGTACGGCGAGCGGGCTCAGCTCCCGCACCCGCCCGCGCAGCGCCTGCACCGCGCACACGAACACCAGCAGCAGCGAGGCGGCGTCGGCCGGGCCGACCTTGCCCGAGGTGCTCGCATCGCCCGCCGGAACGGGGGCGAGCAGCATCAGGACGGTCGCGGCGAGCGGCAGCAGCGGCCAGTGCCGCCGCAGCAGGGCCGGCACATCGGGCCCGGGCCGGGCCCGGGTACCGGAAACGGCAAGGCTCATGCTCAGCTGCCTCCCAGCCGGAAGCGGAAGAAGGAGGCCGCGGTGCGGGCCAGGATCCACAGGTCCTGCCACAGCGACCAGGTGTCGATGTAGTGGTTGTCGAAGCGGGCCCGGTCCTCGATGGAGGTGTCGCCCCGCAGGCCGTTGATCTGTGCGAGGCCCGTGATGCCGACGGGCATCCGGTGGCGGGCCTCGTAGCCGGGGTGCACGGCGGAGAACTTGGCCACGAAGTAGGGCCGTTCCGGCCGGGGGCCGACGAGGCTCATGTCGCCGCGCACGACGTTCCACAGCTGCGGCAGCTCGTCCAGCGAGGACTTGCGCAGGAAGGAGCCGATCGGGCTCATCCGGTGGTCGCCGGCGACGGTCCACCGGGTCGCGGACTCGTGCGCGTCGGCGCGCAGGGTGCGGAACTTCAGCAGCGTGAAGGGCCGCCCGTACAGGCCGACCCGCTCCTGCCGGAAGATCACACCGGGCCCGTCGGAGACCCGTACGGCCAGGGCGCACAGGCCCATCACGGGCGCGGCGGCGAGCAGGGCCAGTGCGGCGAGGGCCCCGTCGATGACCCGCTTCAGCCCGCGTTCAACCGGCCGGGCGGGCCGCGGCAGCAGCGGCTGCACGGCGTACCCCCACAACTGGTCGGCGGGTTGGGCGACCCGCATGCCGGTGACCTTGGCGGTTCCGGTCGGGTCGGCGAGCCAGAGCCGGCAGCCGTGGTCGTGGAAGAGCCGGACCAGGGAGGCGGTGCGCTCGTCGGCCTCCGGCGGGCGGGTGAACACCGCGTGCCGCACGGAGTTCTGGATGACCGCGCGCCGGATGTCCTCGTGGGTGGCGAGCACCGGCATCCCGCTGCTGCCCTCCTCGGCGGGCCCGGTGTCCGCGAGGCCGACGGGCCGCAGCCCGTACTCGGGACGCCCGTGCAGGGCGGCGGCCACGGCGCTCGCCCCGGCGCCCGGTCCCACGACGAGGGTGGAGGCGGGCCTGCGCCGGGCGGACCGGCGGCGCAGCTGGTTGACGTACCCGCGCGCCGCGCAGGCCAGTACGGCCTGGACGCAGACGGCGGTGAGCAGCGCCGACCAGCCCAGGGCCTGGCGCGGGACCACGGCCGCGACGACCGCCGCGGTCCCGAGCCACAGGACGGCGGCCCGCCCGGCCAGGACGGGCAGTTCGCGCAGCGCGGAGGGGGCGAGGCGCGGGCGGTAGAGCCCGGCCTGCGCGTGCAGCAGGGCCAGCAGCACGGCGATCGGCCCGGCGGCGGCGGCTTGGAGGGCGGGGGCGGGCAGGGCCGCGGTGGTGACCACGGTGGCCAGCGCGTCGGCGGTCAGCAGCGGGAGGACGCCGTCGCGGGGGCGGCCCCGCTGCGGCCGGACGAGCGGCCGGGCCCGGTCGGTGTCGGGTCGGCGTGGGGGGTGGATGGCGGTCACGGACCGTCGGACGGCCGCGGTGCCGGCGCTGGCGCCGGCGGGCCCCGTTCCGCCCTGCCCGGTGTGCCGGGCGGGTGCGCTGTCCATCGTCATCGGCTGATGCGCTCCTGGTTAGAGGGCCGGGGCCTGCCCAGCAGTTCGTGGTACAGACCGGTGACCGCGTCCGAGGTCCGCCGTACGTCGAAGTCGGTCCGGGCGTGCTGCCCGGCCTGCTCCCCGAGTTCGGCCAGCAGCCGCGGTTCGGCGAGCAGCCGTCCCAGGGCCTTGGCCAGGGCCGTCGGATCCTCCGGCGGCACCAGGCACAGCCGTCCCTGGCCGGGCGGCAGGCTCTCCCGGGCACCGCTGACGTCCGAGACCAGGACCGGTCGGCCGCAGGCCATGGCTTCGAGCGGGGCGAGCGCCATGCCTTCCCACCGCGACGGCAGTACAACGAGATCGGCGGCCCGAAGCCACGGTCGGATGTCGGAGGCGGCGCCCGCGAAGAGCACTCCGGGCGGCGCGGCGCGGCGCAGCCGCTCGGTGTCGGGGCCGTCGCCGACCAGCGCCAGTCGGGCGGTGGGCAGGTTGCCGAGGACCTCCCGCCAGGCCTGGAGCAACACGTCCTGGCCCTTCTGCCGGCACAGGCGGCCCACGCAGACGGCGAGCGGCCCGTCACCCTGCACGGCGGCGGGCCAGGGCAGTTCGGAGCGGGCGCGGGCCCGGTCCTGGTCCCGGTCCGGTCCGCCGGGGCGGAAGTGATCGAGGTCAACGCCGTTGCGGATGACCGACCAGTGGGCGGTGATCCGCTCTGCGGCGCCCGCGCGGCGCTCGGCCTCGCTGACGCAGAGCACCCGGTCGGCCCAACGGGCCCCGAACCGCTCCCAGCGCAGGGCGAGGGCCGCGGTGGCCCCGCCGACGGCGTCGAAGGACCAGGCGTGGGGCTGGAAGACCGTGGGCACGCGGCCGCGGGCGGCGAGCCGCCCGGCGAGCCCGGCCTTGGCACTGTGGCAGTGCAGGACGTCGGGCCGGACCCGGCGGATCACCCGCCGGGCGCCGAGCACCTCGGCGGGCAGTTCGGGGCCGGGCGCCCGTCCGGCGCGCCAGGTGACCACCTCGGCCCCGGCCGCACGGACGTCGTCGCCGAGGCGGCCGCCGCGGGGGCAGCCGACGACGGCGCGCAGTCCGGCCGCGGACTGGGCGCGGACGAGGTCGATGACGACGCGGGCCACGCCGCCGTCCACGGGTTGGACGAGATGGAGGACGGTCAGGGGGGAATGCTGTGTCGGCACGCGGAGCGGTCTCCTACGTTCAGCGGCGCGCATCTGTCTGAACGAAGAGCACGCCGAGGAATTGACCCTGGCTTTCACCCGTGAAC
This sequence comes from Streptomyces sp. NPDC044571, assembly GCF_040647115.1. Lineage (NCBI taxonomy): Bacteria > Bacillati > Actinomycetota > Actinomycetes > Kitasatosporales > Streptomycetaceae > Streptomyces > Streptomyces sp. NPDC044571. The sequence goes on along the minus strand of NZ_JBEZBN010000006.1, from coordinate 84,846 downwards.
CTGAAATTCAGGCTGCGGGCGCCACCGGACAGGGCGGGACTCAGGTCGAACACGTCCGCGTCATATCCGAGATTATTCACATGTTCGGGCTGTCGCGCGAACGAGGGACGTCCGAATTCCGTGATCGTGGAATTCATAACATCATTAAAAGGATTTTCAGCATCGCTGACGCTGACTCGGCGACCACTGTCCGCGGTCACCGTGAGTGAGTCCCCGAGGGTCCCTCGGTCCCCGTCGTACGCGACCACGCCGGCCTTCCCGGCCGCCCCGGGCGGAGCGTCCAGGCCGGTGAGCTCGACCGTGTCGCCCGCCGCCCCGGCGGCGCGCTCGGCGAGCCCCTCGAAGCCGTCCCACAGCGAGATCCGGCGGACCGGCTCCTGCGGGTGCTCGTAGGCGACGACCAGCGTCCACCCGCCCCAGGCCCCCACCGCGGAGTGCCCCATGGCGATGTTGAGCTGGGCGACCGTCCACATGCCCGCGCCGCCCTTGCGCACCATCGGGGTCACGTCGGCCGAGGCCTGGTAGGCGTCGCTGCCCGCGTCCGTACGGTGCCCGATGACGGTGTCGGCCAGGACCTCCTTGTAGGCCCCGCCCGGCTCGGCCACCAGCACCCGGCCGTTGTCCTCCGGCGGCTTCTGCTCACCCACCCGCAGATTGCCGCCCCAGTACAGGCGGGCGTACGCCACCTTCGCGCCCTCCGGGACCTTCAGCTCGGCCCGCGTGGAGTTGTAGGTGTCCGGGTCCTTGTCGACCTCGCTGTAGAACATCTCGAAGTCGCTGTTCACCCCGGCCGCACCCTGCTTGACGTCGGCGCACGACTCGGCGTCGGGGGACTCCTCCCGCCGGCACGCGATGGACGAGTTGGAGGCCCGCACCAGCCCTCCGTGCAGCACGGCCTGGTAACGCTGGGTAAAAGGGACCTTGGGGGCTTCCCCCAGCCCCGGCGGGGCGGCGCCCGCGACGGGAGCGTTGGCCGAAAGTGCGAGGCAGGACAGCAGACCGAGCGTGCCGAGGATTCTGCGGGAGGAACCCATGACCCCGTCTCCATTTTCGATCAAGGGGACAAAACAGGAGTGAACTTTGGCAGATATCGTGCCGGAAATCACGCCGGACTCGCTCGTACGGCCTTTTGGGCGATGGCACGCACCCTCGTAGGCGGCGAGTCGTTATGCGGATGGACCATTGTTCGAACGGAAAGAAAATGCGGAGATGAAGAAGAGGCTGATGCGCGGCACCGCCACGGCGGCCGCGAGCGCCGCCCTGCTGGTGGGCGGCGCGGGCCTCTCCTCCGCACTCGACGGGGACGGCGCGACCGCGGAAGGCGTCGCGGCACAGTCCCCGGCGTGCTCAGCGGCAACCTGCTCCGTGTTCCGATCGACATCCCGGTGAACGTCTGTGGCAACAGCGTGAACGTGATCGGGCTGCTGAACCCGGCGTTCCGCAACGTCTGCGTCAACCGCTGACCGCCGACCCACCGTCAACCACGGCGCCCGAAACGTCGGCATCCGGGTGAATCCACGCAACCCCGCCGATGCGCGGCCGTTGATCCGGGTGCTTCAAGTACCGGGCAATCCTGCAAATAAGGGACGACAATGATCAAGAAGATGATGGCCTCGGCAGCGGTTGCGGCCTCGGTCGTGGGCATCGGCGCCGCCATGGCGCCGCAGGCGATGGCCATCGGGAACGACAACGGCGTCAACACCGTCAACGGCAACGGCGCTGCGCAGATCTACGGCAACCAGGCCACGTACGGCACCATGAGCCCGCAGATGGCGCTCATCCAGGGCTCCTTCAACAAGCCCTGCATCGCCCTGCCCGCCAAGGCCAACGTGCAGAACCTGGTCTCCCTGCTCAACATCGGGCTCCAGGACTTCAACGTTCTGTCCAACCCGCAGAACCAGCAGTGCACCGAGAACTCCACCCAGGCCAAGGGCGACGAGCCGCTCTCGCACATCCTGGACAACATCCCGATCCTCTCCGGCAACGTCTCCTCCGGCAGCTGATCGCGCCCCGCACCCCGCGAGGCCGCCGCACCCCCGGGCGCGGCGGCCTCGCCGCTTGCCGGCCCGCGAATTCTCGATAAATTACTCGGCGAATTTCAGCCGACCGGCCCCTCGGGGTAAATACGGAGCCGTCTTGAAATAGCCGGTTTCTTTTCCCGGACCCGCTCGTTGTTATTACTGCAGCGGACAAGCCGCTGCGGGAAGGATTTAAATCAAATGACGTACAAGAAGGCAGTGGTGCTGGCCGCCGGCGCTCTGATGGCTGCCGGTGCCGCCTCCCCCGCCATGGCCGACTCGGTGGCGGACGGTGCCGCCGTCGGCTCCCCCGGCGTGCTCTCCGGCAACCTGGTCCAGGTGCCGATCCACGTCCCGGTCAACGTCTGCGGCAACACCGTCAACGTGATCGCCCTGCTGAACCCCGCGTTCGGCAACGTCTGCGTCAACGACTGACGAAGCGCCGGTGCCCGCAAGGGCAACCTCCTCGGGGTGGCCTCGGAGTGCACGGCGGTGCACTCCGAGGCCACCTTCGATTCAGCACCGGCGGCAGAGCCGGTAGACAGGGAAGGACCCATGCGACAGGTACTGAGCCGACAGGTACTGGGCAAGGGGGTGCTCACGGCGGCGGCCGCCTCAAGCCTGCTCTCGATCGCGACCGGCGCGGCCTACGCGCACCCGGGAGCGGTGGCCGAGGCCTCGCATTCACCGGGCGTGCTGTCCGGCAACAGCGTCTCGGTACCGGTCACCTTCTCGCCGAACGTGTGCGGCAACAGCGTGGACGGCGGGGCGGCGCTCAACCCCACGTTCGGGAACACGTGCGCCAACACCACCGGCTCGGACGACCGCCATGCCGGCCGCGCCTACGAGCGCTACCTGAGCCCCGAACAGGCCGAGGCCTTCGAGCGCTACCTCCAGGAGCGCGAGGGCCGGCACGCACGGCCGCAGCAGCACCCGGAGGAGTCCGGGTACGGGGGCCAGGAGGACGAGGGCAACCGGCACGAGCAGAGCCGGCACGAGGAGAACCGGCAGGAGGAGCCGCGGCATCCGGCACCCCGGCACGCGGCTCCGCGCCACGCCGCCCCCCGGCATGCGGCCCCCCGCCACGAGCAGCCCCCGCACCAGGAGACCCGGCACGAGCAGCCGCGGCACCAGGAGCCCCGCCACGAGCAGCCCCGGCACCAGGAGTCCCGGCACGAGGGCGGTTACGGCGGCTCCGGGCCGCACGAGGAGGAGTGCGACGACCATCCGCACACCCTCCCGGCCCCCGCCCCGCACCCGGCCCCGCCGGCTCCCCGCCCGGCGCCGCGCCCGGCCCCGCAGCCCGCTCCCCCGCCGGCTCCGGTGGAGGAGGCGCCGCCGGTCCACGAGGCACCCGCTCCGCCCCCCGCCCCGGTCGAGGAAGCCCCCCGGCCGCTGCCCGCTCCCGCTCCGGTCGAGGAGGCCCCCCGGCCGCTGCCCGCTCCCGCTCCGGTCGAGGAGGCCCCCCGGCCGCTGCCCGCTCCCGCTCCGGTCGAGGAGGCGCCCCGTCCCCTCCCGGCCCCCGCGCCGGTCGAGGAGGAGCCCGCCCCCGCGCCGCCGCACGGCAGCCGGGTCGTGGAGCACCCGGCACCGGCTGCGCCGGCGCCCGAGATCGTCCCGCCCGCCGAACAGCCGCCGGCCGCACCGGCCGTCGACACACCGGTCCGGCTGACCCCCGCGCCCGCTCCGGCGCCGGCTCCGGTGGGTCCCGCCCCGGCTCCCGCCCCGGCCCCGGCGTACGTCACCGCTCCGGCGCTGGCCGAGACCGGCGCGGGTCAGCCCGGAGCCGCGGCGGCCCTCGCCGCGGCCCTGGTGCTGGGCGGCGCGATTCTCTACCGGAGGTCCCGGAACACCTGACCGGCAATACCGGTAATCGGAAGAAGTATCGGCCGGAGAGCCCCTGGTGGATTCTCCGGCCGTTGCCGTACGCGTTTCCGCAGCCGTGGGGAATCGTTACCAGAGCGAAAGCGGCGCGACAGTCGCCGCTGACGCCTCTGTCCATGAAAGAAGAGGATTTCGATATGAAGCTCTCGAAGGCCGCCGCAGTCGTCGCCGGTTCCGTTGCCGCGCTCGGCGCCTCCGCCCCTGCTTTCGCCGCCGATGCCGCGATGCCCCCCATGAGCGTGACGAGCGGAGCCACGGACGCCATCAACGCCTTCGCTCCCGTGACCGAGTCGCTCCCGCAGACCCTGGGCAACGGCCTCGCCGAGCAGGGTCAGACCGTGGAGAAGGTTCTGGTCACCGCCCAGCAGGTGAACAAGCTCCGCAACAACGCGCCGGGCGAGCTGCTCGGCCTGGCGAACGGCGCCACCCAGGCCTCCCCGCTGCTCGGCGGTGTGAAGCTCAACGGCGGCGCCCACTGACCCGCCTCGCCCCCGACACGCACTGTGGGCGCCACCGGCGAGGCCGGTGGCGCCCACAGTCACGTGGAGCGCTGACGTCAGTCGTTGACGCAGACGTTGCCGAACGCGGGGTTCAGCACACCGATGAGCACGTTCACGGTGTTGCCGCAGACGTTGACCGGGACGTGGACCGGGACCTGGACCAGGTTGCCGGAGATGACGCCGGGGGAGCCCACGGCTGCGCCCTCGGCCGTCGCGTCGGCCAGGGCGGAGCTGGTGGCACCGGCCGCAGCGAGACCAGCGGTGGCCAGGACCAGGGCGGCCTTCTTGGCAGAGTTCATGGGAAGTGCACCTTCTGTTCGATGTTCTGCCCCGATCCGGGGCTCACACCGAGCGAAACGGTCCAGCCTCCCATGAGGACACGGCTCCGCGCGCAACCAGACCTGTTCAGCTCAATAGTCGTAATCACGAGCGGTTTCCGGCCGCCCTCCGCGGCCCTCCGGCCTCCGTCACGGCAGGCGCGGGATCTCCGGCACGATCTTCACCGGCGCCAACACCGGGGCTGCCGGGGAAGGTTGCACCGGCTTGGAGACCGGGATCTCGGGGACCTCGGGAATCTCGGGGATCTCCGGGATCGGGATGTCGGGGATCTCGATGGGCAGTTCGGGGATCGCCGGGATCTCCGGCAGGTCCGGGAGGGTCGGCAGTTGGATCGGTGGCAGCGTCACCCCGGGCAACAGGGTCTGCAGGCTCTTGAGGAGGTCCTCCAGGGTCTTGGAGACGCCCGCCAGGAGGTCGTCGAGCGGACCGGCCGCAGCCGCCTGCCGGTTGATCTCCTGCTGGGCGGCCGCCACTCGTCTGTCGAGGGCTGCGCTGCCGCCACCGTCCGCGGCGCCCGCGGGGGCAGCCGCGCCGGTGAGTATGACGGCCGCGAGGACCGACGGGACAAGGACGCGGATCCGGGACGGCTTCGTGCGGTGCATGGGGGTTCCTTCGTGGTCGCACAGGAGCGGACCCGAGCGATCCGCCTCCTTACCCACCGTGAGAACACCTTCTACGGAGCGCAACAGGATCTTGGATGCCGGCGCCGGCGATGAGGGCTGCGTACGGGCTTCGTGCAGGCGTCCGGGGGCGGATCACCCGGGCCGGGGAAAACCCCGCCACGATCGGGCCGTTTGAGTGAACGAGCGGAACCAACGCCGTGGCAGCCCAGTTGACCAGGGCGCTCCACTAGCGGGCACTCGTGCGACAAAAGGACCAATGATGCTCAAGAAGATCATGACTGCTGCCGCGGTCACCGCCGCCGCCGTGGGCGCGACCGCCGCTATTGCGGCCCCGGCCATGGCCATCGGCAACGACAACGGGATCAACACCGTCAACGGCAACGGTGCCCAGCAGATCTACGGCAACCAGAAGACCAACGGCGACATGAGCCCGCAGCTGAGCCTGGTCCAGGGCACCCTGAACAAGCCCTGCATCGCCGTGCCCGCGAAGGTCAACGTGCAGAACCTGGTCGCGGGCATCGCCAACGTCGGCCTCCAGGACATCAACCTCCTGTCGAACCCGCAGAACCAGCAGTGCACCGAGAACTCCACCCAGGCCAAGGGCGACGAGGCTCTGTCGCACATCCTCGACAACATCCCGATCCTGTCGGGCAACCTCTCCCAGGGCAGCTGATCTCCGCTCCTCCTCCCCTTTTATGCGGCCGGGCCACGCGCCCGTGGAGCGAAGTGAAGAGGGCCCCGGCAGCTTCCGGCTGCCGGGGCCCTCGGCCGTGCCGGCGCCCGCGGGGGCCGGCCGGGCGCCGTCAGCCGGTCCAGAACTCCCACCACCGGGTGAGCACCAGCATCCCGATCGCACCGATGTGCAGGACCGGCGGGGCCCAGCCGAACTCGGTGAAGAAGCCCTGCACGGGCCGGGGCGCCGGAAGCAGGCCCGTGCGGACGGTGTGTGCGGTGACCGCCCAGAACATCAGCAGCGTGGCCACCCAGGCCAGCGAGCACCACAGGCAGAGCGCGTTGATCTCGTAGAGCGACTGGACCATGAGCCAGGCGCAGAACCCGGTGCCGAAGAGGGTCCCGGCGTTCAGTCCCAGCCAGAACCAGCCGCGGTAGCGGGCGCCGGCCAGCAGGCCCGCGCCGACGCACACGACGACCCCGTACCCGACGAGCCCCAGCATGGGGTTGGGGAACCCGAAGGCGGCGGCCTGCTCGCTCTGCATGACGCTGCCGCAGGAGACGACCGGGTTGAGACTGCAGGCGGGCTTGAAGTCCGGGTCCTCCAACAGCAGGAACTTGTCGAGGGTGATCACCCAGGAGGCCAGCAGCCCGGCGGCGCCGGTGAGGACCAGCAGCCAGCCCAACCGCGCGGGGGCTGCGGCCGGTTCGTCTTCGTGAGGGCTGCGGGGGCGGCTCTGCTGGCGGGGGACGCCCACTGTGTTCGTTGCCATACGGCCCATCGTCCCGCGCTTCACCACAGACCGGGGCGAACCATGCTCGTCCCTCGACAAGTTGACCTGAAGGGGTGGCGGGAACCGCCGGTGGTTCCCGGACGTTTTACCGAACCCCGGACGTGATGTCAGAGCCAGGGGCTACGTTGTGCTTCCGCGAAGTGACAAGCTGCGACGGCCTGGAGACCCACCTTGAGCGATCCGTACGAGACAACCGAGGCGCACCTCGCGCGACTCCTGGGCCGCGCCCTCAACTCCTTCGACCTGCCCGACCGGTTGGTCGAGCGCCTCGGCACGGCGCTCGCCCACAGCTCTTCGCTCTACACCGCCCACCACAGCCCGGCGGCGGGACTGTGGCGGGAGACCCACCGGCACACCTACCTGCTGGCCGACGGCGGGTCCGCCTCGCTGTGGGAGTTGGTGTACCGGCTGCGGGACGACCGGGCCGTCCGGCACGAGCTCTTCACGAGCAAGGCGGAGGCCTGCCTGGCCGTGTCCCGACTGTTCGGGGAGGGTGCGGTGGCCGATCCCGCTGCGGCCGCGGGCCAGGAGGAGCCGGACGGCGAGGCGCCGGCGCTGAGTGCGCTGTTCGCCGCCTCCACTCCGGCCCACCGGCACCGGGAGTACGCGATGGAGCAGTCGGCGGACCACGCCCGGCGGGTGCTGCGCCGCGCGGAGAACGCGGACCGGCCCGGCGAGCAGGTGGCCGCGCTGCTGCGCTCGGCGTACGCGCACCAGATCACCCAGGCGTTCGGCACCCGGCAGTGCCTGCCGGACGGGCGGGGCGCCGGATTCAGCCTGTACGAGCACTCGTTCGTGCTGCTGGACGGCAGCGAGGTGAGCCTGTGGGAGGTCGAGCACACGGCGACGCCCGACGGCCGCCACATGTGCGAGGTGTACGAGAGCGAGGCGGCGGCCCGGGGCGCCATGGAGCACCGCGCCCGCGTGCGGTGAGGCGCACGGCGACGGGCATGCCCGCCGGGGAGGCGGACATGCCCGTCGGTGCGCACGCGGGCGGAGCCTAGGCGGCCGGGGCCGCGGCCGGCTCGGGGGCCGACCCGGCGGGCTGCGTGGCGCCCTCGCGCTGCTCCGGCGGGAGCGCCTTGCGCGGCAGCATGAACATCACCGCGAAGATCACGACGAGGACGGCGACGATCCACCACAGCGCGCCGTGGAAGGCGTCGACGTAGGGCTTGCCGAGGACCATGTCGTCGTCGATCAGGCCGAAGAAGACGACGGAGGTCAGGCCGAGGCCCAGGGCGTTGCCCATCTGGCCGGTGGTGTTGATGAGCCCGGATGCGGAGCCCGCGTGCTCACGCGGCACCTCGGACAGCACGGTGTCGGTGAGGGGGGCGACGATCAGGCCCATGCCGATGCCCATGACCACCAGCGGCGCGGCCATCTGCCAGGAGGCGATGTCCATGCCGTAGTGCCCGGACTCCCAGATGTAGAGGAGCAGGCCCGCGGCCATGGTCAGGGCGCCCGCCTGGAGCACCTTGCGGCCGAAGCGCGGTACGAGCTTCTGCACCGAGATGCCCGCGGCGGCCGAGACGGCGATGGAGAAGGGGATACCGGTGGTGCCGGCCCGCAGCGCGCTCCAGCCGAGGCCCATCTGCATGTAGAGGGTCCACACCAGGAAGAAGATGCCGGTCGCGATGCCGAAGGTGAGCTGGACGGCGATACCGCCGGCGAAGCTCTTGACCTTGAACAGGGACAGCTCGACCAGCGGGGAGCCGTCCTTGCGGATCTTGTACTTCTCGTAGGCGATGAAGCCCGCGAAGACGAACGGCACGGCGCCCATGCACAGGAAGCCCCACAGCGGCCAGTCGTTCTCCCGGCCGTGGGTCAGCGGGAAGATCAGCATGACCAGGCCGAGGGTGGCGATCACGACGCCGACCAGGTCGAGACGCAGGGCCTTGGGGGCCTTGGACTCGGTGATGTACTTGCGGCCGAGGATCACGCCGGCGATGCCCACGGGCAGGTTGATCAGGAAGATCGGGCGCCATTCGAGGCCGAGGATGTTGCCCTCGCTGAGCAGCGCGCCGAGCATCGGGCCCGAGACGGCGCCGAGCCCGACGATCGCACCGAACATGCCGAACACCTTGCCGCGCTCGTTCGGCGGGAAGGTGACGTGGATGATCGCGAGGACCTGCGGGACCATCAGGGCCGCCATGCCGCCCTGGAGGATGCGGGAGGCGACGAGCATGTCGGGGTTGGCGGCGATCCCGCACAAGAGGGAGGCGGCGGTGAAGCCGGAGATGCCGATGAGGAAGAGGCGCTTGCGCCCGTAGATGTCACCGAGACGGCCGCCGGTGATCAGACCTGCGGCGAACGCGAGGGCGTATCCGGCGGTGATCCACTGGATGGCGCTGGTGGAGGCGTGGAAGTCCGTGCGCATCCGGGGTATCGCGATGTTGACGATCGTGACGTCGACCAGGTCCATGAAGGCCGCGGTCATCACGATCGCGAGAGCGAGCCAGCGGCGTCGGTCGGCCGGCGCCGGGTCGGCTGCTGCGGGTGGGGCGTGGTCGGGCAGAGGGGAGTTCCGCTCTTCTCGTACGGGCCCGTTCTTTCTTTCGGGCGATGTCTGGGACGTCTCGGTGGTCATGGAAGGAAACCTAGACGGCATGTAGGTCAGTTGGTGTCCTAATGCGCTGGCAGGCTGGTGACATGACCGACACTCCGGCTCGCCTGCTGACCCTGCTCTCCCTCCTCCAGACCCCTCGCGAGTGGCCGGGGAGCGAGTTGGCGCAGCGGCTGCGGGTCAGTGCCCGGACGATCCGGCGCGATATCGACCGGCTGCGGGAGCTCGGCTATCCGGTGGAGGCCACGCTGGGCCCGGAGGGCGGGTACCGGCTGGTGGCGGGGGCCGCGATGCCGCCGCTGCTGCTGGACGACGAGGAGGCGGTGGCCATCGCGGTGGGCCTGCGTGCGGGGGCCGGGCACGCCGTCGAGGGGGTGGACGAGGCGTCCGTACGGGCCCTGGCCAAGCTGGAGCAGGTGCTTCCGAGCCGGCTGCGGCACCGGGTGAGCTCGCTCCAGTCGGCCACGGTCGCCCTGGCCCGGGGCGACGGGGCCCGCGTGGATCCTCGGACGCTGACGACGATGGCGTCGGCGGTGGCGGGGCGGGAGCGGCTGCGGTTCGCGTACCGGGCGCGGGACGGGGTGCAGTCGCGGCGGCTGGTGGAGCCGTACCGGCTGGTGAGCACGGGGAGCCGGTGGTACCTGGTGGCGTACGACCTGGAGCGGGAGGGCTGGCGGACGTTCCGGGTGGACCGGGTGGCGGAGCCGTTCGCGACGGGCGCCCGGTTCGCGCCGCGGGAGCTGCCGATGGACGCGCAGGAGTTCGTACGGCGGGGGGTGCGTGGCGCGGAGACGTACCGGGTGGAGGTCGTCTTCGCGGCGGAGGCGGAGGCCCTGCCGCCGTGGCTGCGCGATGCGGCGGTGGCGGAGCCGGGGGGTACCAGGGTGTGCTTCGAGAGCGGGGACTCCCCGGAGTGGCTGGTGGCCAGGCTGGCGCTGATCGGGGTGCCGTTCACCGTGCACGCGCCGGAGTTCCTGGCGGTGGCGGCGCGGGAGCTGGCCGCGCGGCTGGCCTCCGCGGCGGGGGCGTAGCCGGAGAGGGGGCGTGGTCCGGAGAGGGGGGCGTAGTCCGGGAGACGGAGAGAGCCCCCAGCGCCTGGGGGGATAGGCACCGGGGGCTCGTACAGGGGGGCTCGCGCGGGCCCTGCTAGGCCACTGCGTCGAAGCCCGACGCGCCGGCCATCCGCTTCAGCTCCAGCAGCGCGTGCTTCTCGATCTGGCGGATCCGCTCGCGGGTCAGGCCGTGCTGCTTGCCGACCTCCGTCAGGGTCCGCTCGCGGCCGTCGTCGATGCCGTAGCGCATCTTGATGATCGACGCCGTGCGCTGGTCCAGCTTGCCCAGCAGGTCCTCCAGCTCCTCGCTGCGCAGCAGGGACAGGACGGACTGCTCCGGGGAGATCGCGGACGTGTCCTCCAGGAGGTCGCCGAACTGGGTCTCGCCCTCGTCGTCCACGGACATGTTCAGGCTGACCGGGTCGCGCGCCCAGTCCAGTACGTCGCTAACGCGCTTCTCCGTCGAGTCGAGCTCGGCGGCGATCTCGGCGTGGTCCGGGTCCCGGCCGTTCTCGCGGTTGAACTCGCGCTGGATCCGGCGGATCCGGCCGAGCTCCTCGACGAGGTGGACGGGGAGGCGGATGGTGCGGGACTGGTCGGCGATGGAGCGGGTGATGGCCTGGCGGATCCACCACGTGGCGTACGTGGAGAACTTGAAGCCCTTGGCGTAGTCGAACTTCTCGACGGCACGCACCAGGCCTGCGTTGCCCTCCTGGATCAGGTCGAGCAGGGGCAGGCCGCTGCGCGGGTAGCGGCGGGCGACGGCCACGACGAGGCGGAGGTTGGAGCGGATGAAGATCTCCTTGGCCCGCTCCCCCTCGGCGGCCAGGGCTTCCAGCTCCGCACGCGAAGGGGAGTCGCCCTCGCGCTCTATCTCGCCGTCGAGGATCTCCTGGGCGTAGACGCCCGCCTCGATGATCTGCGAGAGCTCCACTTCCTTGGCGGCGTCGAGCAGCGGGGTGCGCGCGATCTCGTCCAGGTACATGCCGACCAGGTCGCGGTCGGCGATCTCCCCGCCTGCAGCGCGGGCGCTGCCCGTGGACTGACGGCGGGCGACGGCGCGGGTTGCCATGCGTGCTCCCTTGCAAAAGTTCGGTCGCGGTGCGGCTGCTGGAACGCGGCTGAGCGTTCCCGGACACTCTCCCGAGTGCCCCCTACCGAAGGAAACAACGACTGGAAACGGGACAGAATTCCCACGCTGGTCCCTCTTTTTCGAGATCTTGCAGTATCCTGCCCCGCCACCCGCTTCCCCGGAGGGCGCACAGCACCGTGAGAGCTCGTAGAGGTGCAGGTCAGGCGCGGGGTCGAGACCCGGGTGCCGCTCCTCGGAACAGCGCCGGCCGTGGCTGCACTCCCGTCCTTGAAGACGGGGCCCGGCGCCGTCCGGTTGCCTGCGCGGTCATCCGAACTGGAGGGAGCGCTTCGAGAGGCCCATCCAGAAGCCGTCCACCGCGTCCGTGCGGCGGCCGAGGTCACCGGTGGCGTCCGCCGCGCCGAGGGTGACGAAGAGCGGGGCGAAGTGTTCCGTGCGGGGGTGGGCCAGGCGGCCCGCCGGGGACTTGGCCTCGAAGTCCAGGAGGGCGTCGATGTCGCAGGCGGCCAGCGCCTCGCGGCCCCACGCGTCGAACTCCGCCGACCAGGACGGCACGCCGGGACCGGAGTGCCGCAGGGCCGCCAGGTTGTGGGTGAAGAAGCCGCTGCCGACGATGAGCACGCCCTCCTCGCGCAGCGGCGCCAGCTTGCGGCCGATGTCCATCAGGCGGCGCGGGTCGAGCGTCGGCATCGACATCTGCAGCACCGGGATGTCGGCCTCCGGGAACATCTCCACCAGCGGGACGTACGCGCCGTGGTCGAGGCCGCGGTCCGGGATGTCCTGCACCGGCGTACCGGGGGCCTGAAGCAGCGCCCGTACGGAGGCGGCCAGTGCGGGGGCGCCGGGGGCGTCGTAGCGCACCCGGTAGTAGTGCTCCGGGAAGCCCCAGAAGTCGTAGACCAGGGGGGCCGGCTCCGTCGCGCCGAGGGCGAGCGGGGCCTCCTCCCAGTGCGCGGAGACCATCAGGATCGCCCGGGGGCGGGGCAGGCCCGCGGACCAGGCCGCCAGTTCGCCCGGCCAGACCGGGTCGTCGGCCAGTGGCGGAGCGCCGTGGCTCAGGTACAGCGCGGGCATGCGGGCCGGGGCGGGGCTGCGGTGCTCGGTGGTGGTCACGGGGTGCTCCTCGGACGTCGGCACGGGCCTGGGATGCGTCGGCACGGGCCGGCGGTCGCCTGCACGGGCCCGGAACGGGCCCTGACAACAGACTAACCCCGTGTCGTTCAAATTTGAACGACACGGGGTCATCAGTCATTCCCGGCAGCCCCGGGCTCCCGTCAGTGGGCGATCACCGGCACCGGGAACTCGGCGTCCGCGTCCGCACCCTTCATGCCGCCGGAGGCGACCGGGCCACCCGCGCCCGGACGGCCCGTGGTGATCAGGGTGAGGGCGATGGCCGCGCTGGCGACCAGGATCCCGACCGCCCACCAGATGGCGCTGGAGTAGCCCTCCACCATGGCCTGGGCCTGGATCAGCTTCGCCGCCGGGCCGCCCGCCGCCGCCTGGGCCGCGTGGTCGGTCAGGTACGCGGTCGTCGCCGAGGCGGCGATGGTGTTCAGCAGGGCGGTGCCGATCGCGCCGCCCACCTGCTGCGAGGTGTTGACCATGGCGGAGGCGACACCGGCGTCGGCCGGCTGCACGCCGTGCGTGGCCATCGACATGGCCGGCATGAACGCCGTACCCATGCCGAGGCCCAGCAGCAGCTGCGCGGGCAGGATCAGCGCCAGGTAGGAGGAGCCGACCTCCAGCTGCGTCAGCATCAGCATGCCGGTGGCGGCGAGCAGGAAGCCCGGGCCCATCAGGAGCCGCGGCGCGACCCGCGTCATCAGGCGGGCGCCGATCTGGGTGGAACCCGTGATCATGCCCGCGATCATCGGCAGGAAGGCGAAGCCGGTCTTGACGGGCGAGAAGCCCTTCACGACCTGCAGGTAGTAGGTGAGGAAGAGGAACAGGCCGAACATCGCAATGACGGCGAGGCCCAGCGAGAGGTACACGCCGCCGCGGTTGCGCTCCAGCAGGACGCGCAGCGGCAGGAGCGGGGACTTCACCTTGGACTCGACGAAGACGAAGGCCGCGAGGAGCAGAGCGGAGCCGATGAACATGGCCACCGTCACCTGGTCCGACCAGCCGGCCGACTCGGCGCGGGTGAAGCCGTACACCAGGGCGACGAGGCCGAGGGTGGAGAGGATCACGCCGGGGATGTCGAGCGGTGCGCGGTTGCGTCCGCCGACGGGCTCGCGGATGATCAGCCAGGCGCCCACGGCCGCGACGATCGCGAACGGGATGTTGACGAAGAAGGTCCAGCGCCAGTTGAGGTACTCGGTGAGGAAACCGCCGAGGATCAGGCCGACGGCGCCACCGCCGCCGGCGATCGCACCGTAGATGCCGAAGGCCTTGGCGCGCTCCTTGGCGTCGGTGAACATGACGGCCAGCAGGGACAGGGCGGCCGGCGCCAGCAGTGCGCCGAAGGCACCCTGGAGGGCGCGGGCACCCAGCATCATCGCCTCGCCGTTGGCGGCGCCGCCGAGCGCGGAGGCGAGGGCGAAGCCGATCAGGCCGACCACGAAGGCGTTCTTGCGCCCCCACTTGTCGGCGATGCGGCCACCGAAGAGCAGCAGGCCGCCGAAGGCCAGCGCGTACGCGGTGATGACCCACTGGCGGTTGCCGTCGGAGATGCCGAGGTCGGTCTGGGCGGACGGGAGGGCGATGTTCACGATCGTCGCGTCGAGCACGACCATCAACTGCGCCAGGGCGATGAAGACCAGGGCCTTCCATCGACTGGGGTCGGCCACCGGTACGGGCGCCGCGGCTGTTTTTGGCATGGGGGTACCCACTTCACTATGCGGAATGACTGAAAAAAGCGTGTTTTGATCGGGATTTCGACGCTATCGGGCGCGACCCCGGGGCGTCACATGGTTTTCTGCCTCAGGTCCTCAAGGGTGGCCGCCGAACCCGGCAGCACGGAGCGGGCCGGGGCCCTCAACCCGTCGAGGAACAGCTGGAGATGACGGTGGACGAACATGTCCCCGTCCACGCAGGTGATGTCGGGGAGGGGCCGGCTGAGCTGGGACAGGGCGACCATCAGGTCGCCGACCCCGACGTCGGTGCGGATCAGGCCGGCCTCCTGGCCCGCGGCCACCAGGGCCTCCACCGCCCCCTCCAAGCCCGCGCGGGCGGCGAGGAGTTCGGGGTGCTCGCGGTCGAAGTCCCCGGCGAGCATGGGGCACAGGGCGCCGATCCGCTCGTCCGCGGCCGCGTGCGTGAAGCGGCACAGCGCGGCGAAGGGGTCGGCCTCGACGGCGAGGGACTCCTCGGCCTCGGCGGCCACCCGGCCCATCACGTAGAGCACGACGTGGTGGACGAGCGCGGCCCGGTCGGGGAAGTGCCGGTACACGGTGGCGTTGCCCACGCCCGCCCGGCGGGCGATCTCGTCGAACGGGGCGCTGCAGCCGGTCTCCACGAACATCTCGCGGGCCGCCACCAGGATCCGCTCCCGGTTGCGCACGGCGTCCGCGCGCGGGCGCGGGACCCGCTCGGCGGCCGGAGCCGCGGCGGACAGGTCCGCGGGCGCCGGAGCCGCCGGGTCCGCGGGCGCCGCGGGGGCGACCGGGGCCGACGCGACGGACCGGGCCGGGGCGGCGGACACGGCCGCCGGGGCGGTGGCGGAGCGCTTCATTCCGGGGCCTCCCTGGACCTGGGGCTCGTACGGGACCGTACGGAGGGGTCCGGCGGACCCCCCCTAAACGGGGAGCCGGTCCCCGCTTCGTGGACCCTCGTACAAACGGGGATTGCGTCCCCGGTTATTTCACCCCCACGTGTGACCTGAGTCACTTCCCCGTTCCCGTTCGGCCGCACCCGGCGCGCGGGTGAGCGGCTGTCGACAGAGGGTGATCGCACGGAGAGCAGACCGGGCCCGGCCGGCTGCCGCGGACCCGAAGGCGATCTCCATGACGCAGACCCGCCACCGGATACGCCGACATCACCGCGCCTGCGCCTACATCGGCCTCACCGCGCTGGCCCTGGGGATCACGGCCACCGCGAGCACCGGAATCGCCGGGCACAGCCACTCCGCGGCCGGCCCGGTGGCCGCGAACGCCGAATCGGCACTGGCACCCTGCCGGATCACCGGCACCATGGGCGTACAGATGTCCGAGGGCCTGCCGACGCCGCCCGGCTACTCCCGCTCGACGGGTGAGGTCCGGGCGCTGAACCTGATGATCGACTTCCCCGACGCCAAGGGCGAGGGCGCGGCCATGGACCGGATGGCGGAGTTCTTCCCGCGGACCTCCGACTGGTTCCGCACCAGCTCCTACGGCCGCCTCAGCTACCGCCCCGAGGCGCCCATACGGACCTGGCTGCGCATGCCGATGCCCTTCGCCGCGTACGGGATCGGCCGCGGCTCCGCGTACGAGCCCGGCTACCGACAGCTCGTCGAGCACATCGCGAAGGCCGCCGACTCCGAGGTGGACTTCAGCCGCTACGACCTGATCAACATCCTGGTCACCCCGAACGCCGGGCCCTCCGCCCTGGACACCGTCCTGTCGGTGACCTTCTCGGGAAACGCCGAGGCCCCGACGGCCGACGGGGTCCCGCTCGCGAACACGTCCTTCGTCTACAGCCGGCAGGACGACGGCTCGGGCTCCTACCGGGAGACCGGCTACCGGGTCCTGCCGCACGAGAACGGGCACGTCTTCGGCCTGCCCGACCTCTACACCGCCGACGGCGGCGGCGCGGTCGGGCACTGGGACATCATGAGCGAGGACTGGGGCGCCAACAACGACCTGCTGGGCTGGCACAAGTGGAAGCTGGGCTGGCTGGACAGCTCCCAGATCAGCTGCGCCTCGAAATCGGGCGTCAGCGACCACGTCCTCACCTCCCTGGCGGTGGAGGGCGGCACCAAGCTGGCCTTCGTGCCGCTGACGGAGAGCTCCGGATACGCGGTGGAGGTGCGCACCCGCGCCGGGAACGACGAGGCCGTCTGCAAACCCGGCGTCCTCGTCTACAAGGTCGACTCGCAGGTGGACACCGGGCGGGGGCCGGTGACGGTCGCGGACAGCTCGGCTGCGAGCGGCGGCTGCACACGGCGGCCCAATGTGCACGGAGAGCTGTCGGACGCCCCGTTCCGGCCGGGTGAGACCTTCACCGACGAGAAGGCCGACATCAGCATCTCGGTGGTGGGCGAACTGCGAGACGGCAGCTTCCAGGTCCGGATCACCCGCCCGTGACGGCCGTGACGGCCCCCGGGCCGTGACCGCCCGCCCTACCCCAAGGAGTCCCACCATGACCAGTACCCCGGAGGAACGTCTCGCCGCGGCCGGGTTCACCCTCCCGCCGGCTCCCGCGCCCGTCGCCGTGTACGTACCCGCGGTGCTCAGCGGGCACTACGTCCACACCTCCGGGCAGCTCCCGATGGTCGACGGGGCGCTCCCGCTGACCGGCAAGGTCGGCGACGGGATCACCCAGGAGCAGGGCAAGGAGCTGGCCCGGCAGTGCGCGCTGAACGCGCTCGCCGCGATCTCGTCGGTCGCCGGTGACCTGTCGGCCGTCAAACGCGTGGTCAAGGTGGTCGGCTTCGTCGCCAGCGCCCCCGGCTTCACGGGCCAGCCGTACGTGGTCAACGGCGCGAGCGAGCTCTTCGGGACCGCCTTCGGCGACGCGGGCATCCATGCGCGCAGCGCGGTCGGCGTGGCGGTGCTGCCGCTGGACGCACCCGTGGAGGTGGAGGTCACGGTCGAACTGCACGTCCCGATGGGGCTGTAGGGCCGCGGCCGCGGTACTCGTCCCAGGTCCACACGAGCTGGCGGCGGGCCAGGACGCCGACCGCGTGGCGGCGGTAGCGGGCCGTGCCGCGAACATCGTCGATCGGGTTGCAGGCGGCGGCCGCGAGGTCCCCGAACTGCCGCGCGACCGAGGGGGTGATGGCCCCGCCGGACTCCCAGAGGCCGCCCTCGTCGAGCGCCGCGGCGAGGAACTCCTCGGCGGTCACGGCCCGGACCGGGGTCGGCG
The DNA here is from genome assembly GCF_040647115.1 of Streptomyces sp. NPDC044571. NCBI lineage: Bacteria > Bacillati > Actinomycetota > Actinomycetes > Kitasatosporales > Streptomycetaceae > Streptomyces > Streptomyces sp. NPDC044571. The sequence continues at coordinate 67,305 of NZ_JBEZBN010000006.1, read as the reverse complement.
CCGCCGAGCCGATGCCCGTACGCACGGTGCGCGTCGCGGGGTGCAGGGCCAGGCCGAAGGCGCAGACGGCGATGACCATGGCGTTGCGGGTGCCGACCTTGGAGAACTGCTGGGGGCCGTCCGCGGTGGCGATGTGGACGGTCTTGATGAGCTCGTCGCCGGCGAGGGCGTTGCGCTTGACGCCGGTGTAGAACGCGTCGATCGGGATCAGCCGGGAGCCCCGTACCGACTCCACCTCCACCTGCGCTCCCGCGGCGAGCAGCGCGGGGTGCGCGTCACCGGCCGGGGAGGCCGTGCCGAGGTTCCCGCCGACGCTGCCTCGGTTGCGGATCTGCGGGGAGGCGACGGTGTGCGAGGCGAGCGCGAGCCCCGGCAGCTCCCCGCGCAGGTTCTCGATGATCTCCGTGTACGTCACGCACGCCCCGAGCCGGACGGCGTCCTCGCCGACCTCCCACTCCCGCAGGCTCCGGATGCGGTTCAGGTCCATCAGGTACTCGGGGCGGCGGTGGTCGAAGTTGATCTCCACCATGACGTCGGTGCCGCCCGCGATCGGCAGGGCCGTGGGGTACTCGGCCTTGGCGGCCAGCGCCTCCTCCCAGGTGGCAGGGCGCAGGAAGTCCATGCGGGGCTCTCCTTCGTCGTCCGGCGGTCACGGGTCCCATCGACCGGGCCCGTCGCCGTCAAACCGAATCCCGCGGAATTGCGCTGATCGCGCGGCCCGGCGGCGGCCGGCTGATCGGGGCGCTCCGCCGCCCCGGCGCGGCCGCTCCGGGCGTCGGGCCGGAGCACGGCGGGGTTCGAGGACGGCTGCCCGCCCGGCCCTCGCCTAGCATGCAGACCAACAACCGCTCCCGCGAGGGGACTTCAGTGACCCGACCGACCGACGACGACCGCCCCCGGGCCCTGGAGCCGGCGCTCGCGTCGATGACCCTGCTGGTGGCCGCCGTCATCGTCCACGACAGGGCCGCCCGCCGTGTCGTCCTGCTCCAGCGCGGCGAGAACGCCAAGTTCGCCCCGGGCAAGTGGGACCTGCCCGTCGGCAAGAGCGAACCGGGCGAGCCCATCACGGAAACCGCGGTCCGCGAGCTCTACGAGGAGACGGGCCTCACCGTGAAGCCCGAGTCCCTCACCCTCGCGCACGTCATCCACGGCGCCTGGGGCGTCGAAGCCCCGGGCGGCTTCCTGACCGTCGTCTTCGCCACCCGCGAATGGACCGGCGAACCGGAGAACCGCGAACCCCACAAGCACTCCGCGGTCCGCTGGGCCGACACCGACGACCTCTCGTTCGACTTCGTCCCCTCAGCACGGAGCGCCTTGCTGTCCTACCTCACCGCCGGCCCGCAGATCACTCTCAGAGGCTGGCCCCGGTAAGGGCTGTGCACTCTGATCAACGAATAAGTGCACCCACCCGCGGGGTCCGGTGCATCGTCACCGCATCATGATTTCTGCTGCCGTCGTCGCGGCAGCCATTGGTCTCGTGCCGGCCACGGCCCAGGCAGCCGGCCCCGTCCGCGGCCAGCGCTCACGGCGTGTCCGCCAATGCCGCTTCGGCGAAGGCGGGTTCGGCGAACGACGCAGCCGTGAAGGCCGCAGCGGCCAAGTCCGCCACCTTCCGCAGCCCTGCCGAGCGTTCCGTCCGCAAGGCCGTCTCCGCCCCGTCCGGCAAGGGGAGCGCGGCGAACGCCGCTCCGCAGTCGGCGAGCGTGCGGGACAACCCGGGGCTCGTGATCGGCCTGAGCGCCTCCGGCACCAGCGCGCACGGCATCGAGCTCACGTCCTCCATCAGCACCAGCTTCGTCACCGCGATCCGCATCAAGATCAACTGGGGTGACGGCCAGACCGAAACCGACTACACCACCGACAACAAGACCCTGGACACGAAGCACACCTACGCCGAGGTCGGCGCGCCCACACGGTCACGGTCACCCTGACCGACCTGAACAACAACGTGACCGACACCAACAGCATGGACATCACGGTGGCCGGTTCGGAGTTCATCCCGCACGCCCCGACCCGGCTGCTGGACACCGGGGACGGCACCGGTGCGGCCGGCGCCCAGGCCGTCGCCCCGAACGGCGCCACCCGGGTGAAGGTCGGCGGCAGCAGCGGCATTCCGGCCGGCGTGACGGCCGTGGCCCTCAACCTGACCGTCACCAACGCCGCCACCGACGGGCACATCTCGGCCTACCCGTCGGGCACGGAGCGGCCGAACGCGTCGAACGTCAACTTCGTGGCAGGGCAGACCGTTCCGAACCTGGTGATCGTGCCGGTCGGCGCGGACGGTTACGTCGAGCTGGCCAACCGCAGCCGGGGCACGGTGGGCCTGATCGCGGACGTCACGGGGTACTTCACCCGCTCCGCCGCCAGCGGCTCACCTCGCTGGACCTGACCCGCGTCGTCGACACCCGGGAAGGGCTGGCACCGCCAGGGGCCAGGTCGCCGGACAGGACTCCTTCGGCGTCCAGATCGCCGGCCAGGCCGGCGTGCCGGGCACGGGCGTCACGGCCGTGGCCCTCAACGTCACCGTCACCGACCCCAAGAGCTCCGGCCACCTGACCGTCTTCCCGGGCGGCCGGCAGGCGCCGTCCACGTCGAGCCTCAACTTCACCGCCGGCCTGACGGTCGCCAACTCGGTGATCGTGCCGGTCGGTCCGGACGGGGAGATCAACTTGGGTAACGGCTCCTGGAGCCCGACCGACGTGATCGTGGACGTCGTCGGCTACTACAGCGCCGACAGCAAGGCCGCGTACCTGCCGGTGGCACCGACCCGGCTGTACGACTCCCGGGACCGGCTCGCCCCGGTCCCCCGGGCAGGACCGCATCCACCTGCCGCTGGCCGACGACCGCCCCTCGGTCAAGGGCTACGTCCTGAACACGACGGTCACCGACACACAGGGCGACGGCCACCTCACCGTCTCCCCCGACCCGAACACCAGCGGCCAGTACGACAACGACACCGCGAGCATGCCGATTCCGCCGAACTCCTCCCACCTGAACTGGACGAAGGGCGCGACCGTCCCGAACCTGGTCCAGGCGGGCACCGGCAAGAACGGCATCATCGACTTCTCTAACCGGGGTTGGCAGCCCACCACCTGGTGATCGACATGTTCGGCCTGTACGACAACCGCTGATCCACCGACAGCCGCACCACGCACGGTGCCCCGGAAGCAGCCACCCGGCCGCTCCCGGGGCACGCCCCACCCGAGCCAAGATCGCCCGCGCGCCCGCGGCCCGCGCCGGCATGCCCGTATCTCTGCGTACGGATCATGCGCCACCCGCTACACTGACCGCGGTGGCCAGGCCTCACAGCCCGGCCCTGCCTTCGTAGCTCAGGGGATAGAGCACCGCTCTCCTAAAGCGGGTGTCGCAGGTTCGAATCCTGCCGGGGGCACCAGATCAGAGGGGGTCACATACCGATTTCGGTATGTGACCCCCCTCTGACATCTATGCCTGACATCAACGGCGGCGGTCAGGGGCGGCTGGGACGCTTCCTGAGCAGCTGGTCCATGTGGCTCATGGCCTGCCGCTGCGTGTCCTGGACCACGTGTGTGTAGACGTTCATGGTGACGCTGATCTGGCTGTGCCCGAGGATCTCCATGACGACGCGGGGTGCCACGCCGGCGGCGGTGAGCAGTGTCGCGGTGCCGTGGCGGGCGTCGTGCAGCCGGATCACCCGAAGCCCGGCGGCCTCGGCGACCCGGGTGAAGGAGCGGTAGACGTTCCGCGGCTCGACCGGACGCCCACTCCGAGTGACGAAGACATGCCCGGTGTCCTCCCACCCCTCCCCCGCCTTGGCCCGGATCTCGGCCTGCCGCATGCGGTGCCAGCGCAGCGGAGCAACGCACAGCCCGGGGAGCGGGACGACCCGGCGTCGGCGACTCTTCGGATCCCCGTCGTAGAGCACCCCGCGTCGGCGCTGGGTCTGGTTGCGCACGTGGAGGACCCTCTTGTCGAGGTCGATGTCCGACCACCGGAGCCCGACGATCTCCCCGCGCCGCAGGCCCATGGCGATGGCGAGGACGAAGGCCGCGTAGAGCGGGTCCCGGCGGGAGGCGGCGAGGAAGTCGAGCGTCTCGTCCAGCGACCACGGGGACAGCTCCCGCGAGGCTGCCCGGGGCGGCTCGACCAGCTTGGCCACGTTGCGCGTGATCAGCTCCTCCCGGCACGCGGCGGAGAGCGCCGAGCGCAGTACCCGGTGGGACTCCTTCGCCGTGGCGGCCGTGGTGCGCGCCTCCAGCCGCTTGAGGAAGCCGCGGACGTCGGTCACGCCCAGGGATTCGAGCCGCTTCGAGCCGATCATGGGTTCCAGGTAGAGACGGGCGTGTGCCTCGTACTTCTCGTACGTGGCGGGGGTCCGCCGGGGCGGCTGGATGTAGTGGTCCAGCCAGTACGGCAGCCACTCGGACAGCTTGGCCGACCGCGTGGGCACGGGCACGCCCTGGTCCACCTTGGCGAGCAGCTCCCGGCGCTTGGCGTCGCACTCGGCCCAGGTCTTGCCGTAGGCGAACTTCCGAGCGCGGGTGCCGTCGGGTTGGAGCACGTAGACGGCGGCCTGGTAGCGGCCGTCCTTGCGCTTGGTGATCGTCCCGGCGCCGTTCGGGTTGCGCTTGCGCGGGGTGGCCATCAGGCGGCCTCCTCGATCTCGTGGTCGATGAATTTCCGGACGGCATCGGCGGGGATGCGGCGGGCCCGGCCGATGGTGATGGAGACGAGGCGCCGGGAGCGGATGAGGTCGTAGACGGTCGAGCGACCGAGCTTGAGCCGCCCCATGACCTCGGGGACGGTCAGCAGCTCGGGGGTGGCGGTGGTCATGACGCGGCTCCTTCCAGGGCGAGTTGGTCGGGCATGGCTTCGCGGGCGGTCTGGCGGTTGAGCTGGATCCCGCGGGCGATGGTGGCGGCGAGGACGGACTCCCCCGGGCTGTGGCCGTGGCCGGCGTACTGCCAGGAGGCGAGGACGAGCACGGTGTCCGGCTCTACTGCGCCGAGCCCGCGGGCTTTGCGTTCCTGGGCGGCGCGGTAGTCGGCGCGGGTCTGACGGAGTGCACCGAGGGTGGTGGAGTACTGGCGGGACTTGGTGGAGAAGTGGCCGCGGAAGCCGAGCATGTGGGCCCAGGCAGCGAGGCGGCGGTCCGGGTAGAGCGGGTCCAGATCGAGGCAGGCCTCGATCAGGCGGGCGGCGTGGTCGGGCACGTCGAGGAGGACCAGGGCCTCGCGGTTGCCGATGCGACGGTCGAGGGTGCCCGTGTTCTCGGCTGCCTTGGTCGCGTACTTGGCGACGTAGGAGGCGACGGCCTGTTCGGTGATGTCGGAGCCGTCCCCGAAGGCCTTGATGGGGCGGACGTCGAACTGCATGCCCCACCGGAAGGTGCGGGCGGGCTGGTCGGCGGCGGCCGGGACGGTGACCGAGGTGTAGGAGTGGGCGACCGCGGCGCGGATCGAGCGGTCGAGGAGCTCCGTGGTGGCCCAGGCGGGCGGAGGGCTGGCAGGTCCGTCAGGTCCGTCGATGCGGATCACGGCGTGGAAGTGGATGGCGCCACGTTTTTGGAACTCAGCGACCTTGCCGTAGGAGATTCGGGCTTCCTCCCTGAGTTCGCGTTGGGTCAGTCCGGCGTAGGCGGCGATCTCACGGCGCAGGCGGGTCGTGAAGCGTTGCCACAGCTGTCCGGCGTGGTTGTTGAAGAGGACGGCGGCGGCGTAGTCGTACGTACTCGGGTCGAGGGCGGTGCCGAGTTCGGGCGCGTCCTCCTGGTGGTGCTTGCCGCAGCGGCAGGGACGGCCGGCGGGACGGTTGTGGACGGGGCCGAAGGAGGGAGCGGTGAGCGTGGCGAAGACGCGTGGGTGTTCTCGGACGGTGGCGGGGATGTCGCGGCGGTCGTCTCCGGCGAGACCGGCACGAATGAGGTGGTAGGTGTCTCCGGCGTAGGTCCAAGCGCAGGCCGGGCAGCGGGAGGCGCGGCGGTTGCCGCAGGCGATCCGGAGGCGGGCGCCGGGTTCGTCCGCGGTCGAGTAGCGGTGCAGGATCTCGCCGGAGGTCTTGTCCTTGGCGACGGTCCAGCCGGTGATGTGGATGGGATCGGAGCAGCCGCCGGTGCGGCGGATCTGGTCTTCCCACCGGGCGTAACCGGGGGCCCCGGCCACCTTCAGCATGTCGCCGAGGAGGCCAGGGCCCAGGTCCGCGGCGGTCGCGGGGTTGGTCACGCGATCACCGTCCGGCGTGCCCGGCGGACGGAGCGGTGGCCGGTGCCGTGGCAAGTCGGGCAGTGGGCGGTGATCGTGCGCAGGGCGCCCGTACGGTCACGGCCGCCGAGGGTGATGTGCACGGCGGAGAAGCCGTCGCAGTCGGGGCAGACCTGGGCGGGCGAGGCAGTGGGCTGGTCCATGATGGTGCTTCCTTCCGGTTCGTTGGATCGGGCAGGAGCGCGGCGCCGGGACGGCGGAGACTTGGCGGTTGAGGCCGTCCCGGGGCCGGTCAACGGCTCTTGAACTCCTGGCGCAGGGCGCGGACGAGGAAGAGCAGGACGACGGCACTGACCGACAGGGCGACCGCGGTGACGGCGACGGCCAGGAGCAGCGAGACGGCGACGGAGGCCAGGGCGAGGACTCCGGCGATTCCGCCGGCGGCGAGGGCCAGCGCGGTACCGGGTGAGTTCTGAACGAGGCCGCCGAGGGCGCTGGAGGGCTTGGGGATCGAGGCCGACGCGGAGCGCTCGGCGGGCGCAGGGGCCGGGCGGATGGTCGCCGGGGTGTACGTGTCGGGGCTGGGGTACTTGGGCTTGAACACGGTCGTTCTCCTTCCGGGGCGGGCTACTTGTTGATCGCGGTGTCGATGGCGGGGGCGAGGAAGCTGTCCGCGAGGAGGAAGCCGCCGAGGAGGATCACGGCGACGAGCCACCAGGGCGGTCGGATGAGCTTGATGCCGAGAGCGCCGACGACGATCAGAGCGAGCCAGAGCGGGACGTCCATGAGGTCGGGCCTTTCAGTCAGCTGACGCGGCAGCGGTGGGAGCGGGCGGCGAGCTGGGCGGCGGTCGAGGAGCTGTAGTCGGAGGACCAGCCACAGGAGTCGGCGGTGCAGACGGCGGCGTCCTTGGTGCGGCCGTGGCGGTCGCGGTAGGTGCCGATCTGGACGGGACCGATCTTCATGAGCGAGCGGAAGTTGATCCGGGCGGGCATCGGGTCTCCTCAGGCGAGCTGGGCGGCGATGGCCTCGGCCATCGGGGACGGGACACCGAGCCGGGCGCGCAGAGTCTCGGTGTCGATGTCCGAGCCGGTACGCGTTCGGTGGTCGGCGGCGATCTTCTGTGCGTGGGCGACGAGGGCGGGCGGCGCAGTGACCGGCGCGGGCAGGGCCGGGGCAGGAACCGGCGGAGCCTCGGCTTCGCGGCGTGGCTCCCGCTCGACCACGGGCGGGGGTGCCGGGGCCGGCTCTGGGTCCGGGTCACCTAGCGAGGTAGGCCGGTGGACCAGGAGCGTGCCGCCGAGGAAGGCGAGCGCGGGCCAACCGGCGACGAGGATCCGGAGCCAGGCCGGGACGTCCCTCAGATCGAGAAGGCCGGCAGTTGCGACGTTCGCGCCGAGCGAGGCCGCGAGGGCGACAGCGAACCAGGACCAGGCCGAGCACGAGGGCTCCCCGGCGGCCCGCAGGGTGCGCAGGCGGTGCCAGGCGGCGACGAGCAGCAGATCTACGCTGACCGGGTAGGCCCAGGCCTTCCAGCCGCGCTGTCCGGCCGCTTCGGCGAGGTCGTGTAGATGGGCGAAGGAGAGAGCTCCGGCAATGACGGCCTGGACGAGGACGGCGTCCGGGCGAACCAGGCGGGTCATGGTCTTCACCTCCTTTCAGGCATGGGGTGGGTAGGGACCTGGCGCGATGAGGCCGCGCCGACCGGGTGGGACGAGTGATCAGAAGGCAGGCGCCGAGGCGGACTTCGGCTGGACCTTGCCGACGAGGACACGCACGGGGACCGCAGGCCGGAAGGGGTCCAGCTCCGGAATGCTCGGGGTGCGGTGCGCGTGGGTGTTGCAGGTGTCCACGGCCTGGCGGAGCGTGGTGTGCGGGGCCCGGATGCGGGACCAGCCGCCGGAGGAGTCACCGGCCACGGCGGTACCGGGGCGGTCCTTGTCGATCTGGACGGCGGCGAGGACGGCGTCCGGGGAGATGTCCCCGAAGGCCATGTTCGCCGAGGTCTCGTCGTTGACGCGGTGGGCGGTACGGCCGGTGAGCTGGGCGCGGAGCATGGTGATGCCCTTACCAAGTTCGGAGCCGAAGCGCTGACCGCAGATCTCCAGATAGATGCCGGCGGCGCGGCCGAGCTGGGAGAGACGAACCAGGTGGGTGACGATCTGGTCCCGCCGGGCCTCCTCCGCCTTGTTGGCGGCGAGGGCCAGTTCCGCGACTTCGTCCACCAGGAGCACGACGGGTACGGGACGCAGGTGCGCGGGCAGATCCCAGATATCGGCGGTGATCTCCGCGTCCGGCAGGCCGACGCTGATGCGCTGCTCGGTCCGGATGAGCTGATAGACGCGGCTCATGTACTCGACGAGCGCAGCGAGCAACTCGGCCGCGGTGTCCGGGTTGTCCGCCAAGGCAGTGAACCGCGCTGCCAGCGGGGCGAGCTCTACGCCGTTCTTGCAGTCGATGCCGGCGAGGGCGACGTTCTGCGGTGCGAGACCGGCGACGAGGGTGCGCTGGTAGACGGACTTCCCCGACTGAGTCGCGCCGACGTTCAGGGCGTGGGGGACCTGTCGGTAGTCCCGGTAGTGCACCTCCCCGTCCTCCCGCAGGGCCACCGGCACCCGGAGCACGTCAGAGGGCAGGACCGCAGGCATGCGCACCCGCTTGAGTACGTCGTATCCGGTCATCCGCAGCTCTACGACGCCGGAGCGGATCTCCCGCGAGACGACGTTGTGGAGGGCGAAGGAGTGCCGTAGGCGGTCGGAGGAAGCGGAGAAGTCGAACGTGTCTTGTCCGGGGCGGAGTTTCAGCCGAAGGACGAGGCCGGTCGCGGTGGGGCGAAGCCGCAGGATGCGCGGCGAGCGGGCTTCGGGGACGGGGCGGTTGCTGACCCGGGCGAGCGCCAACCGCCAGCGGGAGGGCGGGACTGTGAGCCCGCAGGCATCCATCACCGAGCGGTAGCGGATCAGGACGCGGATCGTCGCGAAGGTGACCCCGAAGGTCATCCAGTACCAGGTGGGCCGCAGCCATCGCAGGAGGGGCGCGAGGGCCAGGACCACCAGCAGCGTGATCCATAAGGCGTTCATGCTCAGCCCGCCTTGGCCAGCGAGGTGACGGCGACGGCGCGGAAGCTGATGCCGTGGCGCTTCTGGCCGTTGAACTCGTTCTCCCAGGGGCGGGCCACCAGGCCGGTGAGCGCGACGGGGGTGCCCATGGCCAGTTCGCCGGAGACGTCGGGCTCCGCCACGGTCACGGAGATGACCTCGGCGTTGCCGTTCATCACGAACAGCACGTCAACGGTCATGAGATTGCTGCCGGTCTCGGTGTCCTGCGCGACCTGACCGGTCTTCTTGTCGCGCATCTTGAGCTGCGGGGGCTGGGCAACCATGACGGTCGCGCCGCTCGTGTCGACGGGAATCTGACGCACAACAGATCACTCCTCTATAGAGGTCGGACTCCGTCACTCATGTACATGAGTGACAGGAAGAAGAGTGCCTGACTCCTATACATGAGTCAACCCGCTACGAGGAGAAACTCGTAGCGGGCCGCGGGGAGTTGAGCGGGCGTCAGTCGCGCGCAGGGATCCTGTACTCGAAAACAAACTGGTCAGCGGCCATGAGGGTGTCGCAGACCTCGACCACACGACCTTCCTCGGTGACGGCGTCACGAAGGAGGTGAACCACCGGCGCGCCGGGACTCAGCGACAGCTCCGACGCCTCGGCCTTGGCCGCCGGCCGGGCCTGGAGCGTCTCCACGAACTCGGCGAAGACGTGGCCGTGGTCCTCCAGCCGCGCATAGATGCCGCCGGGACCGGGGTTCTCGGCGAACAGCTCGGGGATGTCCTTGACGACGTCCCACGGCAGGTACGAGGTGGCGGTCTCCACGGGTGTCCCGTTGCGGAAGTACAGCCGTCGCCGGGCGAGGACTTGCGTCCCCGCGGTGACTCCAAGCCGCTCTGCGATCTCTTCGGGCGCCTCCATGGGCCCGATAAACAGGACGCTCACTTTGGCCTCGGCCCCGGACTGCGCGGACTCTGCGAGGTAGGCGGCGCGGCCCTCCTGCCGGTGCGTACGCCGGAAGCGGTCCGAGGACCGGTGGCGTACGGGCGGCCGGGCCTTCACCATCGATCCCTTGCCATGCCGAGTCTCCACGAGCCCACTGGCCCGAACCTCCACCATGGCCTTACGGATCGTCCCGCCGGAGACGCCGTAGCGCTCCACGAGCTCGGACTCACTCGGCACCATGTCGCCGGCGCCCAGCACCCCGGCCCGGATCTGCTGCACGATGTCATCGGCGATCTGCACGTACCTCGGTACGGCGCGGCCACCTCCCACTGCGGTTCCCATAGTCCTTCTCTTCCTCCTATGCTCCTGTACATGAGTACGGGTTCCCCGCAGGCCAAGTCAACGCCACTGCACTCCGTGTCCGTAGCCGGGGCAGTGTTGCGCGAGGACGGCCGACTCCTGGCAATCCGTCGCGCCGACAACGGAACTTGGGAGCTCCCTGGCGGTGTCCTCGAACTCACCGAGTCCCCGGAGGCCGGCGTCCGCCGCGAGGTCCTGGAGGAGACGGGCATCGAGGTCGACGTCGCCGAGCTCACCGGGGTCTACAAGAACACCACCCGGGGCATCGTCGCCCTGGTCTTCCGCTGCAAGCCATCCGGAGGCACCGAGCGCACCTCGGAGGAATCAACCGAGGTTGCCTGGCTCACCCCTGAGGAGATCTCCGAGCAAATGTCCGAGGTCTTCGCGATCCGCCTCCTGGACGCCCTGGACGACGCAGGCCCCCACGTCCGCAGCCACGACGGCCGCCACCTGATCGCCAGCGTGCACTGAAAGAGGACGTCATGCCCGCGGACATCGCTCTGCACTTTGATCGCGTCCGCACGCGAGGGGCGCACAACGACCTCCGGCTACGCCTCGGCTCCTACCAGCACCAATGCGATTCGTACTACCTCGCGATGGAGGACCCGTCCACTGCCCCGGGCGGCCTGGGTGCACGGCTCGCTCGTCTCCTGGAGCAGTGGGGAGCACAGATCGTCGGGCTCCAGGGTGTCGGCGGCACCGCATACCTGCCGTACGACTTCTCGGACCAGTGCACGGCATGGCTGCGCGTGTCATCCCCAGACGGACAGACCGCCGAGGTCCAAGCAGGCTGGAGCCTGATCGAAGCCTGGGGGATCGAACCCTCCAACTACCTCGCCGCAGCACCCGAAGTAGCGGACTTCGACCCGATCACCAGCGCCCGCATCGAGTGCTCACTCACCGAACTGGCCGCGCACATCGACGCCAACCGGGCCGACCTCGCTGCCACAGGGCCATAGCGCGATAAGAGTTTCCCTACTTCATCAAGGCACCCGCCGCGCACAGCGCGGCGAGCGCGCCCGTCGCCCGGGCCTGCGCTCCTGTCTGCGCCCCGCTCCAGCCCGGCCGCCGGCCGCGCGCCAGTCAGCGCGGGTCTGATGAGGCAACACCCCTGCCCGCAGCTGATCCCTCCAACTCCGCGGTTCACGTCCTCCGCCACCAGGCGCCAGGTCGAGCAAACCCCGAACGCCGAACGGCCACCACCAGGCCGAGCCCAGCCAACCCCGTCCGAATCCACCGTGGCCCCACAGCCTTGCGCGGGACAGCGGGCGAGCCGGGCCAGGGCAAGAACAATGCCTCCGGCGGGGGCGCTCAGGCTCCGGGATGACGGGGGCCGGCACTGCGGGTGCGGGCCGGTTTGTGGTGGAGGTGGGGAGCTGTCATCCCGTCTGCCGTCGACCCAGGCAAGCCATAGCAGACCAGGCTTCTGGGGCCCAGGTCGTTCGTCCAGCAGGGCGCTCCACCTGGGCCCCAGAAGCCTGCCCCGCTATCACTCCGTGTGGGTCGACGGCAGACGGGATGACAGCCAAGAAATCTATGGCTGAGGCGGTCGGATCCACCAGCATCCCTTAACTCAATGAAATCTCATACCAAAGAGGCCGCCACTGTCATAGGCGTCAGTCAATTGGGCGGATTCATGGAACTCTGCACTAAAACCCTCATCTTCCGCCTTCTTGAAATCATCGGAGTTGAGCGTGACCACGTACTGCATGCCTTCGCGTTCAGCAACACTAGCGGCGAGGGTCAGCGCGCTGGCCATCTGCCGACCTTCGACATCAGAGTAGAGATGACTGTCGTGTACCAGGAAGTCTGGCCCTCGGCCACTCCTGCGCGCCGTAACCGCCATCGTCAGGTCAAAGCAGAAGAGAGCCATGCTTTTTACTCCCTCACTCCGATCGCCCCCGATGGTCGGAACGAAGTTGTAGCCTGCTTTTGACGGTTCCACACTAAGGGCCGCAGGCCGGTCACTACCGTAAATCTCGTAGGCGTATGAAGAATACAGTTGGGCAATTTCATCGATCTGAACCCGCCGGTCATTCAGGTCCATACTGAAACGGAGTTCCATTTCTGCCGAACGCAACTGAAGGTGGCGGTTTGCGTTCTCCCACTTGTCAATTGTTTCGCGACGTTGCTGAAGCTCGCCGATTCTAGTGCGAACCTTAACCAGCTCCAACTGAAGTTCCTTGTACGTCTCCAATGCGCCGCCCGCCTCCAGGATGCGCATCACCTCAGAGCGTTGCGAGTCTGCGAGACTGAGCTCTTCCCTTTTCTTGTTGAGGGAATCAATTAGCGCTGCCCGTTCACCCTCTAGATAACGCCTGCGGTTTTCAACGACCGACTGATGAAAGGCGGCAACTTCATCAAATCGACGAATCACCCCCTCGGGCAGAGTGATCTGCAACTGCTCATACATCTGCTGCACGTACGAGTGGTCCGGCTGGGCTTCATCCTCCTGATTGATGGCCGTCTCTACGTCACCCAGGCGCCGTTCTTCCATGACGAGTGAATCGTTAAGCCTCCGTATGGCACGACTCAACTCATCGGCCTTTGCGCGATGCTGGGAATATTGCTCAACGACTCGAAAATCGGCTAGTTCGCGGTCGAGATTCGCGACCTGAATGCCGAGAGTGCGAATCTGAGCATCAATGTCTTGCGCCTTGCCAAGCGTCATGCCAAGCACGGGATCGTTTGCTGCCTTGCGTAGCTCATTCAGGCTTTTCTCGGCAGTAGCAATCTCTTTCGCCTGGTCAAGAAGCGCAAGGTCCAACCCGAAGAGATAGGCCAGCGGCGACTGAGATGCTGCTGCAGCCTGCTTTCGGTGAACCTCCGTCGCTTTCTCAAAGGCTCCATTCTCAACATCGCGCAGGTAGAAGGCTAGAAGAGACCGCACTGAGGGTTCGCTAGCCGCCCCAGAGAGCCCAAAGAGCTGACTTCCGAGAGCCTGCCTCCAAGCTGCCGTCTTGAACGTGACACCGTCGACCTCAACAGAACCTGGATCTGCACCAGTTCTCCTGACTTTGACTACTCGGTCACCCATGTCCAATTCGAGCTCAAAAAATGCCTCAGCCAATTCGGGCCGCCGCAGGATGTGATTCGGCCGGGCATCCGAACCCAACAGGAAATCGAGCGTGCGAATGAAGCTCGTCTTACCTACCGCATTGCGACTGTCTTGCCTTCTAGCAGATTTTGTCCGCTTGGCGATGACAATGTTCAATCCAGGCCGAAACGAGGCACTCTTAAAGTCAGGCAGATCGCTCGTTAGATTACGAAACATGACGCCCCCTTGTCAGTTCCCCGTCGCGAATCGCTACAGCACCTGTTGCGTATAGAAGATCGAGCGAAAGGGCGAACCACCAGAACGGGATGGCCGATGGCATAGATTTATCCTGGCGCCAATCGATCAGCCGCTGCCAGACAGCACTAACACTTCCCGGCCTATCCAACTGCATGAGGATCTGGGCACCTACGGCGATCATTGCTTGATCCGATGGGATAGCTTTGCTGGGAAGCAGCATTATCCACCTACCGGCGCTTCGAAAATCTCACACGTTTCGAAGAAATGAGTCACGACCATCATTGCCGCACTACGCTGCTGGTTGAGGTCACCAAATTCGGCACGCCCAAATGCTTCCTCAATCAGGTCATCACAGAGGGCATGGAAAACTGCGTCAGAGTCCTCAAGGCGAGCACGATGTCCATCGTATCGCGCTCTCAGATTCTCTGAAACTTGAGCCTGCTCCCCAGGTGACGCCTGGGAAAAATAAAAGCGCACATGCCCTGTGTGAACCTTGAACGTTTTCAGAAAATCCGACACTTCTGGACCGAAATTATTGTGCTCAATCTTCCCGAACGGAACTTCAACGACATCGCTTTGATCAGCGGGCAAACGGGTGCGCGCCAGCGACTCAACACAGCGAGCAATGTACGACATTCCCGCAGGATGCTCAGAAGGCGGAGCTCCCACTATCAGGGATAGCCTATCCCGCTCAATATCCCGCCCCACACAATTATCCCAGAGGACTTGTGGAGGACAATTCTCGATCGTGATAGCGGAGTCTTTCTTGTTTTTCCTTAGATCCATGAGCCCAGCAGCCGCCATGGTGGGCAAGCCTGCCGCATTGTTGTAAACAAAAGCCCACCTTTCCATGTGGCTTCCCCAGTACTGCTCCGCAGTTTCGAAGTCTGCCTTTATCTTATTTGCTACATATTTTTCCGATGGGCTTGAAGCTCCATAGCAGGCCAGCATGAGGCCATCCACCCAGCCGTCGCACCCCTTGTCGCCCCGGCCGGCCGGATCGATCTGCACGAAGTCGGCTCCGTGCCGGAGGTGCATCAGGGCCGTTACGAAATCCTGCCACTCGAAACCCGTCTTCCTGACACATAGAGCCAAGAACTGACTGTGGAACCAAGCTCGGTCTTGATCCAGTGACACTTTTCCCCCCATCGGCTACCCCCTGTGACGTACAACACTACTCACGCTGGTCGGCCGAGGGCACCTGTTTGAGAGCAGGAGGGATGGTCCAATCTCAGTCACTAGAACCCGACTTGACGATCTTGATGGGCCTCGTCCTGGCGGGACGACTGAACCTATGCTCCCCCGGGCGCAGTGGAGCGCCCGAGGCAGCAGCGGTGCGATGCGCGCAAGGCGCAGGCAGCCAACTGGGCGACCAGGTTGGGGCAGCCTGCACGCCGCCCGGCAGCCATGGCCTATTCGTGGACTAGTACGGCCGGTCAGCCAGTCTCCAAGCCCCTGACCTTCGGAAACGTGCGAGACACACGGGGCCTCCGGAGCCGTCTGCGGGTCGGGGTGAACACGAGCAGCGAAGCCCCGCACTGGGTCTGGGGCTTCGCTGTCGGTTGCGTGATGCTGTCACGCCGACGGCCAGCGTGGCACGTCGCCGCGTCGTTATTGCTATGGCTGCGTTGGTATCGGTAGCCGGTGGCCGCGGCTGGTTGCTACGTGGACTGCGTCCTTGAGGGCTCCGGTCAGATCCGTTGCCAGCTGGTGGAGTTCCTCCGTGTCTGCTTCCTTATCGGCCAGTACTTCGAGCGCGTGGTCCAGGAGCTCGGTAGCCAGTCCTAGTTGTGTCGCTTCGATGTTGTCGGCCAGGCGGGACAGGTAGCCGCCGTTGTCGTCGGTGCTCAGGAAGCAGGGCTTGCCGTCGGGGTCCGTCCAGGGGAGGAGTCGCAGCTCGCTGTGGGGTGTCATCCCTTTGTGCTCCTTGCTTCGCTCGTGTGGTGGGTGGTGAAGACGGCGTCAGCGCGGTCGCTGGGGAGGGCCAGGAGGGTCGCCTCGACCACGCGTCCCGTGATGTCCGTCGCCACGCGGGTGATCGAGAGGACAGCCAGGGTTGAGCTGATACGAAGGGTCGTCGCTTCGTCCGGGGTGGGGAGACGGGCGCTGACCTTCTCTTGGACTTCGGCCAGATGAGGGTTAAGGGCCGCCAGCCGCGCCGCCGCTACCCCATCGGGCAAGGAAGAGCCAGCGGGCATGTCGGCGGGCGCCCGGTCTTGGGGGACGTAGATGCGGGCCACGCTGTGGGGCGACTTGCCCTCGTAGGTGACACAGAAGAACTCGGTCAACGGGCTGTGTGGCGACACCTTGAGCAGGGCAGCCAGGTAGCCCTGCGCTCGAAGGTGTGTGGTGTGCACGCTGACTTGGTGAGCCGTGTTGAACAGGCCCGGTGTGGCGCCTCCGCCGAGGTACGTGACTCTGGGGAGGTGATGGCGGACGAAGTTGCCGCTGCCGTGGACCTTCTCCACCAGGCCTTCGCTCTGGAGGAGGGCGAGGGCATTTCGGAGCGTTGGGGTGCTGACCTTGTAGTGGGCGGCGAGTTGCGCCTCAGAGGGGAGGCGTTCGCCAGCCTTCAAGCGGCCCGCCGAGATCTCCTTTCGGAGGTCGTCGGCGATGGCGTGGCGTCGGGAAGGCACGCGCTGGATCACCACTTCCTCATCATCCGGAGCGCGACGAGCCGGGTCCGGGCGTGCATGGTGAGCAGCTCGCCCGACTCGAAGATGAGTCGCTTGGCTCCGGCCGGCAGCTGGATGACGTCAGCTACACGGCATGGCTGTCCGCCTAACTGGATGACGTCGCCGCGTTGCACGCTGATCGAGGTGATCTCGACGTTGATGGCGAGCGCACCACTCGGTGCCCATCCCCTCACCGGGCCACCTGCCGCGGCTCGCACGGATCAGCCGCCGTGTGGCACGAGCAGTCGCATGCCTCGTAGATCACGGGAACATCGACCGGTCCCGTGGTGGGGGACGACTGCGCGCACTCTCGATGTGTGCCGATCGAGCATGAGACCGACCGGAAGGGCCCTGCCCCCGCGTAGGCCACGCGGGGCTGCTTGTGGGGAGGCATCAGAGGACCCCCTCCCGGCCGGACCAGGTGAAGGCCGAGCGGCGGCGTGGCCGGCGCTTCGGTAGGCGGCGCCCCCTGGTGCGGGCGGCCGTGGGGACCATACGGTTGAACACGCTGATCAGCTCCTATCGCTGATGGCCAGGTCCCCGGACATCGCCCGTCGCGGGGACCGCTTTGCGTACGGCGGCCCAGAGGGTGCGGCCGGTCAAACTGCTGGCGAGGAGGCCGAATCGATCGGCCTCCGCCACCACTTCCAGGACCTCCCGCCACGAATCGGCGGGCAGCGCTTCCGGCACCTCCGCTTCGATCGACGTGTACGTGGCGTGCCGCTCCACACGTGTGGTCAGTCCGAGGGCGGACAGCTGGGCGACGATGACCTCGGCCCTTGCTTCCGAAGCGGGCACAGAAGGGCCTCCGTCGCCGATTGATCACGTTAAGTGAAGCTAGTTAACTAGATTAGAGCTAGTGGACTAGATTTTCCACATGCCTGAGCAGCCGCCCTATCTCCGCATCGCCGACGTACTGCGGCAGCGGATCGCGGAGCACGAGTGGACCCCCGGTGATCGGCTCCCCTCACGTGCCCAGATCGCCGCGGAGTGCGGTGTCGGCGAGAACGTGGTCCGGCGTGCGCAGGAGTTGTTGATCTCCCAAGGCGTGCTGGAGGGCCGCGCAGGTTCGGGTACGTACGTCGCGGAGCCCCGGCAGCGTGTGCGCGTAGTGCGTTCCTCAGCCCGGGAGCAACGCGGCGGATCTCCGTTCCGTGCCGATATGCAGGTCCTGGGTAAGCAGGGCAACTGGGAGAGTCGCACCGAGGCCAAGGTCCCCGCGCCGGCCGAGATCGCAGCACGCCTTGGGATCGCCGAGGGCGATCTGTGTGTCCGCACGGTCTATGAATTCCTGGCCGACGGTCGGCCGGTGCAGTTGTCCACGAGTTGGGAGCCGTACGAGCTCACCGGCGGCACCCTCGTTGTGCTGCCTGAGGGCGGGCCGCACGCCGGGGCAGGCGTCGTGAATCGTATGGCCGAGATCGGCATCTCGGTCAGTCACGCCGTCGAGCAGCCGGAGCCGCGACAGGCCACGGCCGAGGAGGCGTCGCTCCTGGGGATCCAGAAGGCGGCCCTGGTAACCCATATCCGACGGACCTACTACAGCGATCAGGGTCAGCCCGTGGAGACGGCGGACATCGTCATTCCCGTCGCGCTGTGCGAGATCGTCTACGAGGTCCCGATCAGTCGCCAGTGAGCGACTCCCCCGACCTGGGCCCCTTCCTCACCCGTCCATAGGCTCAGCGGCATGACGAGCGAGAACCGGGCGTGCCCCGAGTGCGGACAGGACCTGAAGTTCGGCGGGTTCGTGCTCTGCGGGCGGGAGGACGACGGCCGTCGGACGTGTCGTTCGCTGTGGAAGTGCCCGGGGCGGCATGTGTGGTGGAACTGGGCCGATCGGCCGGACGAGCCGTTGGAGGCCTGCCCGGTGCCGCAGCTGTTTCGCTGACATCCACTGCTGACATCAACGGGCACGGACAGGCGCAGCAGTAGGCGGTTACTGGTAGCCCGGTTGGGCGCGCGTCCGGGACCGCCCACAGGGTGTGGATCGAACTCCTAAAGCGGGTGTCGCAGGTTCGAATCCTGCCGGGGGCACCGTCTCCGAGGCCTCCAGCCGTTTCGGCTGGGGGCCTTTGGCGTGTGCGGTGTGCGAGAGCCCTCCCGGGTGGGCCGGAAGGGCTGGGTCACGGGGATGTGGGGATCAGCTCAGGCCTCTGCTGCGCTCGCCGATGCGGTCGCCCTGCGGGGTGCCGGCCCGCTTGAGGTCCGCCTTCGTGTGCGCTCCGCCCTTGACCTTGCTCCGCAGCGGGCCTTCGAAGCCGTGGCCTGCCGGGTGGGGCGGGCGGTCCGCTTCGTGGGCCTGGGGCTGGAGGGCCGCCTTGACGTCCTGCTTCTGCGCTCTGCTCATCCCGTCGTCAACTCCTCGGGAAGCACCCAATCGGACTATTGGGATGGTATGCAGATATGCGGACCACCGCACCCGGACCGGACGTAAAAACTGCCGATCAAGGACCCGGCACCCCGCGGACCAGCTCCTCCGGGCACGGCGTTCCGCGCGGCAGCTGGTACTTCGCCGCCACCCGGTACTGGCCCGGCGCCGGGGCCAGCAGCTCCGTCCAGACGTCCCCCGACTCGTCGGGAGCCGCCTTGAACAGACAGCCGGCCGTGTTCGCGTACTCCTTCGGCAGCGTCCCGCCACGCCCGCTGCGCGCCTTCGAGGCGAAGGTCTCCTGCGGCGGCGCCACCGGCCTGCCCGCCGCGTCCAGCAGCCCCAGCCACGGCGAATGGGGGATCCGCACCAGTACGCGCCCGGCCGCGCGGACGTCGATGACCAGCTGGTCCGCGCCCGCCCGGACCACCTCGGCCTGCCCGGACACCAGCTCCGTCGGGGCGTCCACCTTGAACAGCTGCCAGTTCGCGTCGCCCCACACCAGCTGGAGGTACGGGAGCCCCTCACGCACCAGCTTCGCCTCGTCCTCACCGCCCGAGTCGGGTTTGTCGGCGGGCAGTACCACATAGCGCACGGCCCAGCGCTCCAGCCAGGTCCGGTAGTTCTCGGCGGTGAGGGTGTCGTCGTAGAAGAGCGGATTGCGTTCGAGGTCCGCCTGCCGGTTCCAGCCGCGGGCGAGGTTCACGTACGAGGGGAAGGCCGAGGACTCGCGGTGGCTGCTGGCCGGGACCACCTCGACGCGCCCGCGCTCGGCGCCCGCCTTCTGCAGCTGGTCCACCAGCGGGGCCAGCTCGCGGTTCCAGGCGGCCACCGGGGTGGTGCGCACGATGTCCGTGATGCTGTTGGCGGTGATCCACCCGGCCAGGCCCACACAGGCGACCACCAGCGCGTACCGGTGCCGCGAGCGCGGGACCGCGTACGGCAGGGCCGCGCACAGCACCGCCCCGCCGAACAGCATGACCAGACGGGTGACGTTCGACCCGACCTGTGAATCGATCGCCCAGGTCAGGAGCACGCCGAGGGTGTAGACCGCCGAGGCGATCCGGACGGTTTTCCACCGCTTCGGCACGAGGACGAAGATCAGGATCCCGAACAGGAACGGCGGCGCCGCCGAGCCCAGCTTCATCGGCTGCGTCCCGGAGAACGGGAACAGCCAGGCCGACAGCCCGACCACCGCCACCGGGGCCAGGCCCAGCGCGTACGCCCCCGGCCGGCGCCCGCTCAGGAACAGCGCTGCCGCGATCACCCCGAGGAACAGCCCGGCGACCGGGCTGGCCGCGGTGGCCAGCCCCGCGAGCGGGGCCGCGACGGCGGCCTTGGCCCAGCGCCGCTCGGCCCATTTGCGGGGCCAGCAGAAGACCGCGGCGACCGCGCCGAGCGCGAACATCGCGCCGAGCCCGAAGGTGACGCGGCCCGACAGCGCGTTGCAGAGGAGCCCGTACACACCGGCCAGCGCCGGCCACAACGGCTCGCGGACGGCGCCGCGGCACCGGGTGAGGATCAGCGCGAGCAGCCCGGCCGAGACGGTGCCCGCGACCATCATCGTGGTCCGTACACCGATCATGTACATCACGTACGGGGAGACCACGCTGTACGAGACGGGGTGCATGCCGCCGTACCAGGCGAGGTTGTACGCCGAGTCCGGATGGCGGCCGACGAACTCCGCCCAGGCGTCCTGCGCGGCGAGGTCCCCGCCGCTGTTGGCGAAGCAGAAGAACCAGACCACGTGCAGGACGGCGGCCAGAACGGTGGCGACGGCCACCGGATGCCGACGGGCCCACCCCACGGCCCCGGCCCGCGCCCCGGCCTGCGACACAGCCGGTGCCCCGGCCGAAGCGGCCGCCGCCCCGGGTACCCCGGGCACGCCGGAGCCACCGGCTTCGGCGGCCGGCACGCCCTGGCTCTCTTGCTCGGCGGTCGTCACTGCGCTACTCCGGTGCTCCCCGGCACAGGCACATGGCCATGCGTCATCAACACGTCAACACCTGCGTCCCGGTCCCAAGACGCGCGGCGGCGCCCCGGGGTTGCCCGGGGCGCCGGAACCACGCGGTCAGCGATCAGCCGACACGGGTCAGTTTGCTGCCGATACCGGGAGCGGCGAGATCACTCTGCAGCGCCACCGGCACCTTCACCTGGCTGGCCCCCTCGCCGACGGTCAGCATGCCGATCTCGGTGCCGGCCTTGGCGGTCTGGGGCAGCTTCCCGTCGCCGCCGACGAGCTTGACGTCGATGTGGAGCGACGGCCAGCCGACCGCCTCGACATCGGCAGTGGCCACGACCGGGGTGTGGCCGCCGAGGCCGTCGTCCACGTACCCGACGACGTCGCCCTTCTTCAGGACGGGGGCGCTCGTGAGCATCTTCTGCGTGGCGAGCATGACGTTCTTGCTCGCGGTGATGGCGGTGCCGAGGATCGGCACGCCGTGCTGGCCGAGGACCGCGCCGACGATCAGCTGGTTGGTCTTGCCGACCTTCTTCTCGGCGGCGAAGAGCAGGTTGCCGCCGGCCTTGGTGGTGGAGCCGGTCTTGATGCCGACGGCGCCGTTGTACGGGACCAGGTCGTTCCAGTTGCGCCAGGACTTGCCCGAGGGGTCGGTCCAGCTCGGCAGCTTGGTGATGGCCATCAGCTCGGACATCTCGACCACCTTCAGGCCCAGCTTGACCTGGTCCTCGGCGGTGCTGACGGTGGTCGCGTCCAGACCCGAGGGGTCGGTGTACGTGGTGTTGGCCATGCCGAGGTCCTTGGCGGCCTCGTTCATCTTCTTGACGAAGGCCTCCTGGTCGCCGCCGGTGTCCCAGCGGGCCAGGAGCCGCGCGACGTTGTTCGCCGACGGGATCATGATCGCGGCGAGGGCGTCGTACTCGGAGATCTTGTCGCCCTCCTTCAGCGTGTTGACCGTCGACTCGCCGTCGGAGTCCTTCTTGCCGTCGTCGACAGCGGTCTTGTCGATGTCGATCATCGGACCCTTTTCCCCCTTCTTGAGGGGGTGGTTCTTCAGGATCACGTAGGCCGTCATCGTCTTGGCGACGCTGCCGATGGCGATGGGCTTCTGCTCGCCGAAGGTGCCGACGGTGCCGAGGCCGGCCGCGGCCATGTGGCCCTGGCCTTCCTTGGGCCAGGGGAGGGACGGGTTGCCGCCGTCGAAGGTGTACGAGTTCTGCGCGGTCATCTTGAGCTTCGGCTCGGGCAGCGGCCGGACCAGCTGAACGACGGCGATGATGATCGCGAGGAGCACGACGAGCGGGGCGTAGATCTTGAACCGCCGGATGACGGTACGCAGCGGGCTCGGCGGCGGGGGCGGGTTGTTGGTGAGGTCCGCGAGCAGATCGAGCGGCGGCATGGGCGGCAGCGGCTGCTGCGTGGTCCGCTCGGTCCGGTCGAGGGCCGGGGCGGTGTCCTTCGGCGGAGCCTGGACCGACGGGGCCGGGGTCTGGGCCGAGGGCTGGGCCGGGGCCGGGGCCGGGGCCGCGGTGGCAGCGACGGGCTTCGCGGAGCCCTCACCGCCCTTGCGCAGCGGGACGAAGGTGCTCGCCCGCTCCCCGCCGCCGGCCTTCGGCGGCACGGGCCGGGAAGCGGCGGGCTTGTCCGCCGCCGGGGCGGAGCCGGGCTTCACGGCGCGGAACACGGCGGTGCGCTCGCTGTCGGCGGGCTCGTCGGAGGCCGCCTCCTTCGCTTCCGGTGAAGCCGAAGCGGAACCCGGCTTCACCGCCCGGAAGACGGCCGTACGCTCACTGTCCGCGGCCTTGTCGGCAGCCGGGGCCGCGGGCTTCGACCCGGGCTTCGGAGCCCGGAAAACGGCGGTCCGCTCGCTGTCGGCCGGCTTGTCCTCGGCCGCCGGGGCCTCCGGCTTCGGCGCACGGAAGACGGCGGTCCGCTCGCTGTCGGCCGCCTTGTCCTCGGCCGCCGGGGCCTCCGGCTTCGGCGCACGGAAGACGGCGGTCCGCTCGCTGTCGGCCGGCTCGGCAGCCTCCGGCTTCGGCGCGCGCGCAGCCTCGTCGGCCGCGGCCGCAGCGGGCTTCGCCCCGTCCGCCTCCGACACGGAACCGGAACCCGTAGCGGAACCCGAAGCGGAACCGGCATCCGGCTCCGAACCCGACCCCGCCGAGGACTCGGAAGCCCCAGAAGCACCGGAGGCCTTGGAGGCACCGGAAGCGCCGGACGCTTCCTCCGGCTCGGGGGCTTCGACCACTTCGGACGCTTCGGAAACACCGGAAGCTTCGGAGGCTTCGGCCGGCTCGGCGGCTTCGGCTACCCGGGAGTCCTCGGGGGCACCGGAAGCTTCCGCCGACTCGGGGGCTTCGGACACACCGGAAGGGGCGGCCGACTCGGGCGCATCGGCCACTTCGGAGGCTTCGGCCGACTCGGAGGCTTCGGAAGCGTCGGCCCCGTCGGCCGACTCGGGCGCATCGGCCGAGGGCTTCGAAGCCTCGGCGTCGGCCTCGGCCTCCTCCCCCGAACCGCCGGAGGCCCCGGCGCCGGCCACCCACGCCGCCACCGCCGCCCGCAGCGGATCCGGCCCGGCCTTCTCGGCGGAGGACTCGGGCTCCCGCGGCCGGAACACCGACAACCTCGGGTCACGCTCCGCGGAGGACCGCGCCTCGCCCGACGTTCCTTCATCTACCGACTTGTCGGGGGACTCGCCCGCCACCAGTTCCTCCTCGATCGCCACCACGTCCGGCTGTCCGAATGTCTAACAGTGTCCCGTCTAGGGGGCATCGCCCCCGTGCCAGACGAGAACGACATAGCTGCCGGTTCCCCCATAAAGCGACCAGGCGCTCTCGACAGATGAATGTGAGAGGCGTCACCCTGTCACTCATCCACGCGGGGAGGCATGGATGGGCAGGAGCCGCAGAACAATTCCGGAGGAGCTTCTGCTGCTCGCTTTGGACCCGACCACGGGTACCACGGCGCAGCCGCAGTCGCTCGACCTCGGCCTGGCCGGGGCACAGCTAGTGGAGCTGGCTCTGGCAGGACGGATAGCCCCTGACGGGGATCGTATCGCCGTGGTGATGCCACGGCCGACAGGAGATCCGACTCTGGACTCCGCATTGGAACTGCTGCGCAGGCGCGGCAGCCCGGTACGGGCCGTCCACTGGATCGGCGGACCCCGGCTGGGGCTCCGCCAGATTTACCTCGCCCACCTGGAGCGTTGCGGCATGGTCCATGCCGTGGCGGGCCAGATGTGCGGGGTGCTGCCGACGACTCGCTACCAGGCGACCGACACGGCGATCAGCCGGGAGATCCGTACCCGGCTCGACAATGCGATCCGCACCGGTGTACCGCCGGACCCGCGGACCGCGGCGCTCGCCGCACTGGCCCATGCGGTCGGACTCGGCAAGCACCTGTACCCCGGTAACGAGGGGCGCTCGTCCAGGTCCCGGCTGCGGGACCTGATCCGGCACGACCCCATGGGCGGTCTCGTGGCGCATGCCGTCATGGACGTCCAGAACGGTGTGGCGCAGCCACGCCGTGACCGCGCCCCGGCACCGCCGGCCGCCCGGGCCACGGCGAGCGGCGTTCCGCTGCAGCCGCGCCGGACGGGTGCGATGGCCCGGGTGGCCGCGCACTGATCCGACCGACCGCCGCACGCCCGAACGACCCTGAACCACCCCGAACGGCCCCGAACCACCCCGTACGAGCCCGTACGACCCCGTACGACCCCCGAACGACCGCTGCACCCCCTGCACGACATAGCACCACGCGCAGATCCACCGCTCCACCGCAACGCCATCGCCGCAACCGGCGTGCCCGGCGCGCGGGGTGGCGGGGCCGGTCCACCGGTCCCGCCACCCCGCGCGTCCGTATTTCCGGGCCGTTCTCCGGCGCCGCCGCGCCCTTCGGTGGCAGTCTGCTCACCATCAGACACGCAGAGAGACAGAACCAGAGAAGAAGGCGGAGGTGCCGTTCACGTGGCGTCCAATGTCAATCCCACCGTCCGACGCCGCCGACTGGGCATGGAGTTGCGCAAGCTCCGCGAGGACAAGGGCATGACGGCCGAGCAGGTGGCCGAGCGCCTCCTCGTCTCCCAGTCCAAGATCAGCAGGTTGGAGAACGGCCGCCGTTCCATCAGCCAGCGCGACGTCCGCGACCTGTGCGACGTGTACGAGGTAGAGGACCGCCGGCTCGTCGACTCGCTGATGCAGATGGCGAAGGACTCCCGACAGCAGGGCTGGTGGCACGCCTTCGGCGACATCCCGTACAGCGTCTACATCGGGCTGGAGACGGACGCCGCCAGTCTGCGCACGTACGAACCGCAGATGGTCCCGGGCCTGCTCCAGACCCCGGAGTACGCCCATGCCCTCATCCGCGGCGCGCTGCCGGAGACCGCCCCGGCGGACGTGGAGAAGCGCGTCAACGTGCGGATGCACCGGCAGAAGCGGCTCTCCGAGACCGACAACAACAACCCGGAGGTCGGCCCGCTGCGCCTGTGGGCCGTCATCGACGAGGCCGCCCTGCGCCGCCACGTGGGCGACGCCCAGCTGATGATCAGGCAGCTGGAGTACTTGATAGAGCAGTCGGAGCAGCCGTACATCACCGTGCAGGTGATGCCCTTCTCGATGGGCGCCCATCCGGGGGTGAACGGGCAGTACGCCATCCTGGAGTTCCCGGACGCGTCCGACTCCACCGTCGTCTACATCGAGGGCGTGACGAGCGACCTGTACCTGGAGAAGGCCAATGACGTGCAGAAGTACAGCGTGATGTACGAGCACTTGCGCGCCCAGGCGCTCAACGTCGAACAGACACGGCAGTTCATCTCCGAGATCATCGACCAATATGCGGGCAAGGCCAAGTAAAAGCGGAGGAAACCGGGCAGGTGGCGAGGGGGGCGCGCACGGTACACCGTGACTCCCCGGCCACAGAAGGCCTGAATGGAATATGCCACTCGGTCGGGTGAATGACCCCTTCACCCCTCGGAAGGTGCCGGTAGCGTCGATCACGTCGGCCGGGAAAGCGAATTGGCCGACGTCCCACTGGCACTGCTCGCTGAACCGGAGAACACCATGGCTATTCGTCAGGGCGCCACCGACAACTGGACCAAGTCCTCCTACTCCGGCGGGAACGGCGCATGCGTCGAGGTCAAGTCCCCCGTCGTGGAGGCCATCGCGGTCCGCGACTCGAAGGTGCAGGACGGCCCGTCGCTGACCTTCGCCCCGGACTCCTGGACCTCGTTCGTCGCCGATGTCACCGAGGGCCGGCTGGGGCGCCTCGTCTGAACGTCAGGCGTACGCCCCGACCGTCCCACCGGCAAAACAAGCAGCACCGGCACCACACGCAGCACACGCAGTACCAGCACCACACGCAGCACCAGCAGCACCAGCAGCACCTGCACCTGCACCACCTGACTGAAGCCCTCTCGACTGGCCCGCCGTCCCGGCCGAGGGGGCTCGGCCATGTCCGCCTCCTGCACTCCTACTGCCGGAGCCGGTCCACGTACCGGTCGGTCCCCGGCACGGTCGGGATGAAGGGCGCCACCAGCTCCACCCGCCCCAGACCCGCTTCCGCGACTTCCGTGTCCAGCCCTTGGAAACGGTCCCAGCAGGTCAGCGGATCGGCCTCCAGGAACCACAGCAGCGTCAGCCGGGTGTCGACCCCTTCGACCTGCTTGACGTACGCCATCCGGTCGCCGGGCAGCGGCGTCGGCCGGAAGACCGTCACCATGGCGGCCGGGGAACCCACGAGGCGCCTCGGCAGGGCGCGCGAGCGCAGCCACTCCAGCAGCTCCGCCCGCTGCTCGGGCCCCTCGGCGTCCACGACCTGGAGGACGAGCCCGGCGTAGGGGTGGTCGAGCGCGTGGAAGTCCCGCGGCCCGGCGGCGCCGTCGCGGTAGACGGTCGCCTCGTGGTCCTGGAAGGCCGTGAAGACATGGGTGCGGTCCTGGTAGACGCGGCCGTCGCGGTTCAGCCGCTTGTTGATGCCGACCGTCCACTTCATGTGCTCGTCGTAGCGGCCCTCGGTCACCCAGTACGTCGACATGTAGCATCCGGCGGTGATCGGCTGGGCGACGGCCGACTTCTCCGGATAGCGCAGCTCCTGCAGCTCCCGCGTGGCCACCCAGCGGCGGCCGGCGTACATCCAGGGCATGGCCATGGCACCGGCGTAGTAGTGGTCGTCCTCGTACCAGCGGTTGTACGCGTACTCGTGCCCCGGGTGCGGTTCGACCATGGTGATCAGCGCATGGCCGGGCCGGACGCCGTACGGCCCGACGGCCGCGAGTGCGGCGTAGTCGTCGGTGCGGGTGTCTTCGCGGTTCTCCGGGTGGGGTGTCATGGGAACGGTGTATCTGACAACACGTCACATGAGGAGAGGTGCGACGGGTTCCGCACTCCCCACACGCGCTCCCCGCCCTTACCGCCGACCCGTCCGCCCCCGGCCGCACCCCTTCCCTCCCCCCGCCCGGGCGCCTATTCTGACGGATCGTCAGATCACCTCCGTCCTCCCCACCCCCTCCAGGAGGCTCCGCATGCCGACACCGCCTGCGCTGTTGCTGCAAGGCAGGACCGTCATCGTCTCCGGCGTCGGGGCCGGGCTCGGACACCAGGTGGCTGCCGCCGTCGTGCGCGACGGGGGCAATGCCGTGCTCGGAGCGCGGACCGAGGCCCATCTCGCCAAGACGGCCGCCGAGATCGACCCCGACGGCGCGCACACCGCGTACCTGCCGACCGACATCACCGACGAGCGCCAGTGCTCCGCCCTCGCCGAACTGGCCCGGGAGCGCTTCGGCGGGATCGACGCCGTCGTGCACGTCGCCGCCTGGGACTCGTACTTCGGCGGGCTGGAGGACGCCGACTTCGGGACCTGGCAGCAGATCCTCGACGTGAACCTGCTCGGCACGCTGCGCATGACCCGGGCCTGCCTGCCCGTCCTCAAGGCGGGCGGCGGCGGGGCCGTCGTCATCATCGGCACCCAGTCGGCCGTCGCCGCCCCCAACGAGGTGCAGCAGGCCGCCTACGCCGCCTCCAAGGGCGCGCTGACCTCCGCCATGTACTCCATGGCCCGGGAGCTCGGGCCGCACCGGATCCGGGTCAACACCGTGCTGCCCGGCTGGATGTGGGGCCCTCCCGTGCAGGCCTTCGTCACCTTCACCGCGCACTCCGAGGGCATCCCCGAGGCCGAGGTCCGGGCCCGCCTCGCCGAGCGGATGGCGCTGCCCGACCTCGCCACCGACGGGGACGTCGCCGATGCCGTCGCATTCCTCGCCTCCGACCGGGCACGGGCGATAACCGGCCAGTCGTTGCTGGTCAACGCCGGTGAACTGATGCGATGAGGCTGATCGGCGCCCCCGCCCCCGCATCCTCGGATCGTATGCTCACGGCATGACCACTCCGAGTGACGCTCCGACCGACAACGCGATGCGCCGCGCGCTGCGGCGGGCCCGCGACGGCGTCGCGCTCGACGCGACCGAGGCGGCCGTACTCCTCCAGGCGCGGGGCGCGGACCTGGAGGACCTCGCCGCCTCCGCCGCCCGGGTGCGCGACGCGGGCCTGGCGGCCGCCGGGCGCCCCGGCGTCATCACGTACTCGAAGAGCGTGTTCATCCCCCTCACCCGCCTGTGTCGCGACAAGTGCCACTACTGCACCTTCGCCACCGTCCCCGGCAAGCTGCGCCGGGCCGGCCACGGGATGTTCATGTCCCCCGACGAGGTGCTCGACATCGCCCGCCGCGGCGCGGCGCTGGGCTGCAAGGAAGCGCTCATCACCCTCGGCGACAAGCCCGAGGACCGCTGGCCCGAGGCGCGCGAGTGGCTGGAGGCGCACGGCTACGACGACACCATTTCCTACGTGCGCGCCATCTCGATCCTCATCCTGGAGGAGACGGGCCTCCTCCCTCACCTCAACCCGGGTGTGATGTCCTGGGCGGACTTCCAGCGCCTCAAGCCGGTCGCCCCCTCCATGGGCATGATGCTGGAGACCACGGCGACGCGTCTGTGGTCCGAGCCCGGCGGCCCGCACTTCGGCTCCCCCGACAAGGAGCCGGCGGTGCGCCTGCGCGTGCTGGAGGACGCGGGGCGTTCCTCGGTCCCCTTCACCAGCGGGCTGCTCATCGGCATCGGCGAGACCTACCAGGAGCGCGCCGAGTCGCTGTTCGCGCTGCGCCGGATATCGCGCTCCTACCACGGCATCCAGGAGCTGATCATCCAGAACTTCCGCGCCAAGCCGGACACGGCGATGCGCGGGATGCCGGACGCCGAGCTGGACGACCTGGTCGCCACGGTGGCGGTCGCCCGGCACATCATGGGCCCGTCGGGCTGCCTCCAGGCCCCGCCGAACCTGGTCGACGGGGAGTACGCCCGGCTGATCGGCGCCGGTATCGACGACTGGGGCGGTGTCTCGCCGCTGACACCCGACCACGTGAACCCGGAGCGTCCCTGGCCGCAGATCGACGTGCTGGCCGACCAGTCCGCGGCGGCCGGTTTCGAGCTGCGCGAACGCCTCTGCGTGTACCCGGAGTTCGTGCAGCGCGGTGAGCCGTGGCTGGATCCGCGGCTGCTGCCGCACGTACGGGCGCTCGCGGATCCGCAGACCGGCCTCGCCCTCCCGGACGCCGAGGTCACGGGCCGTCCGTGGCAGGAGCCGGAGGAGGTGTTCACGGCGGCGGGGCGCACCGACCTGCACGCCGCCATCGACACCGAGGGCCGTACGGGCGACCGCCGTGAGGACTTCGACCTCGTCTACGGCGACTGGGAGGCGCTGCGCGAGGCGGCCGCCCCGGGCATGGTGGCGGAGCGCATCGACACCGACGTACGGGCCGCGCTCGCCCGGGCCGCCGACGATCCGACGAAGCTCACCGACGAGCAGGCGCTGGCCCTGCTGCACGCGGACGGCCCGGCGCTCGACGCGCTGTGCCGGATCGCGGACGACCTGCGCAGGTCGGTGGTGGGCGACGAGGTGACGTACATCGTCACCCGGAACATCAACTTCACGAACGTCTGCTACACCGGCTGCCGTTTCTGCGCCTTCGCGCAGCGCCGCACCGACGCCGACGCGTACACGCTGTCGCTGGAGCAGGTCGCCGACCGGGCCGCGCAGGCCTGGGACGTGGGCGCGGTCGAGGTGTGCATGCAGGGCGGCATCCACCCGGACCTGCCCGGGACGGCGTACTTCGACATCGCGCGCGCGGTCAAGAAGCGGGTGCCCGACATGCACGTGCACGCCTTCTCCCCGATGGAGGTCGTCAACGGCGCCACGCGGACGGGCATGTCCGTACGGGACTGGCTGACGGCGGCCAAGGAGGCCGGGCTGGACACGATCCCCGGGACGGCGGCGGAGATCCTCGACGACGAGGTCCGCTGGGTGCTGACCAAGGGCAAGCTGCCGACGGCGGACTGGATCGACGTGGTCACCACCGCCCACGAGCTCGGCATCCGGTCCTCGTCGACGATGATGTACGGGCACGTGGACCAGCCGCGGCACTGGCTCGGACACCTGCGCACGCTGGCGCGCATCCAGCAGCAGACCGGCGGTTTCACCGAGTTCGTGACGCTGCCGTTCATCCACACCAACGCGCCGGTGTACCTGGCGGGCATCGCCCGGCCCGGCCCGACGGTCCGCGACAACCGGGCGGTGACGGCGATGGCCAGGCTCCTGCTGCACCCGCACATCACCAACATCCAGACGAGCTGGGTGAAGCTGGGTGCGGAGGGCGCGGCGCAGATGCTGCGGTCCGGGGCGAACGACCTGGGCGGGACGCTCATGGAGGAGACGATCTCGCGGATGGCGGGGTCGAGTTACGGCTCGTACAAGTCGGTGCAGGACCTGATCGCCGTGGCGGAGGCCGCCGGGCGGCCCGCGAAGCCCCGTACGACGCTGTA
This sequence comes from Streptomyces sp. NPDC044571, assembly GCF_040647115.1. Taxonomy (NCBI): domain Bacteria; kingdom Bacillati; phylum Actinomycetota; class Actinomycetes; order Kitasatosporales; family Streptomycetaceae; genus Streptomyces; species Streptomyces sp. NPDC044571. The sequence goes on along the minus strand of NZ_JBEZBN010000006.1, from coordinate 36,602 downwards.
CGGGGAGGTGCCGCAGGAGCGGCAGGACGCGGCGCGCGCCTCGGACGGGCACCTGCCGGAACTGCTGCCCGTACTGGACTAGGCCGAGCCCCCGGCCGGGCGCGGGCCCGGCCGGGGGCACGGCGTCGGCAGGGTGCACGGCGCCGGCCGTGAGCCGTACGAACCGCGGCCGTCACCGCCGCCACGCTCGTGTCGTGGCGGTGGGCGGCCGAGGAACCCCACCTGAACGAGACATGGCCGAAACCGGCTCATCCCAAGGCGAACGGCAAAACGTGCCACCCCTTGCGGTTTCCCCTCACGGATTCCGGCCTTTCTCTGCTCGGGCTTTCGAATTCGACCGAGCCGGTCCACTACAGTGCGCGCCAGAGCAAGGGGGATCGCGATGGACACGGACACAGCGACGGCCACACCCGCGAGCAGGCCGACGGCCGGCGCGCAGCACACCCTCGCCGGCCGCCCGGCCGTGACCACCGGCCTGTGGGGCCGCGCCGGACAGCAGGACTTCCGCAGCCGCGTCCGCGGCACCCTCCTCGGCTCCGCGATCGGCGACGCCCTCGGCGCGCCCCTGGCCGCCCTGTCCCTGGACGCCATCCGCGCGGCCCACGGCTCCGAGGGGCTGACCGCGCCCGCCCCCGCCCACGGCCGGCGCGGCAGCATCACCGCCGCCACGCAGCTCACCCTGTTCACCGTCGACGGGCTCATACGGGCGCACGTACGCCGTGACACCGGAGCCTGGCACCCGCCCACCGACCTCCACCGCGCCTACCGGCGCTGGGCCGCCACCCAGCACGACTGGGGCCCCGACGAACGCCGCAAGGACAACGGCTGGCTCGCCCGGGAGGAATGGCTCTACGCCCGCCGCAGCCCGGACCGCGCCTGCCTGACCGGCTTCGCCGACGAGGCCCTCGCCACCCTCGCCCAGCCGAAGAACCCCACCGACCAGGGCGCCGCCGCGGCCACCCGCTCGGCCCCCTTCGGGCTGCTGGTCGGCTGGGAACCCGCCCTGGTCCTCCAGCTCACCGTCGAATGCGCCGCCCAGAGCCACGGCCACCCCAGCGCGTACCTCTCCGCCGGGGCCTTCGCCGTCATCGTCCACGGCCTGACCCGCGGCGCATCCCTCGACTCCGCCCTCCAGCAGGCCCTCGGCCTGCTCGGCTCCCGCCCGGGCCGGCAGCCCGTCACCGACGCCCTCCAGCGGGCGGTCGCCGCCGTACCCGAGGGTGCCCCCTCCGCGGAGATCGTCGAATCCCTCGCCACCGGAGACGGCCGGAGCGCCGAGGACGCCCTCGCCGTCGCCGTCTACTGCGCCCTGGTCGCCGAGGACGTCCCGCACGGGCTGCGCCTCGCCGTCAACCACGGCGGCGACTCCACCGCCACCGGCGCCCTGTGCGGAGCCCTGCTCGGCGCCCTGCACGGCGAGACCGCCCTCCCGGGCGCCTGGCTCGCGGACCTCGAAGGCCGCGCCACGCTGCTGGAACTCGCCGACGACTTCGCCCTGGAGATGACCCAGGGCCCCACCCTGCACGGCCCGGCGGCGGACTCCCCGGTCTGGCCGGCCCGCTATCCCGTCGGCTGACACCCCCTCAACAATCCGGGCACGAGCCCGTACCGTGAGGTCTCGCCAAGCCCAGGAGCCCCGGAGCGCCACGGAGGTGCCCTCACCCATGCGGATCGCCACGACCATCTTCCTGACCGACCAGTCCGTCTCCCCCGTCCGCCTCGCCCGCAGCCTGGAGGAACGCGGCTTCGCCGGCCTCTACCTCCCCGAGCACACGCACATCCCGGTCAGCCGCGACACCGACGCGCCGATGGGCGGGGAGCTCCCGCAGATGTACGGGCGCACCCTCGACCCCTTCGTGGCCCTCGCCCAGGCCGCCGCCGTCACCGAGCGCCTCCACCTCGGCACCGGCATCACCCTGGTCGCCCAGCACGACCCGATCGACCTCGCGAAGCAGATCGCGACGCTGGACCACCTGTCCGCGGGCCGCTTCACCCTCGGTGTCGGCTACGGCTGGAACGTCGAGGAGGCCGCCGACCACGGCGTCGAGTGGCGCACCCGCCGTGAGCTGGTCCGCGACCGGATGGCCCTGATGCGGGCCCTGTGGGCGCCCGAACCGACCGCGTACGTGGGCCAGTTCTGCTCGGTCAGGGCCAGCGCGGCCCACCCCAAGCCGGTCCAGCCGCCCCGCGAACTCGCCCCGGGCGAGCCCCTCCACGGCCCCCGCACCCTGATCGGCGGCCAGGCCGGCCCCAAGCTCTTCGCGGCCATCGCGGACCACGCCGACGGCTGGCTCCCGATCGGCGGCGGCGGCCTCTCGGAGTCCCTGCCCGCCCTGCGCCAGGTCTGGGAAGCCGCGGGCCGCGACCCCAAAACCCTCCAGGTGGTCCCGTACGCGGTCCAGCCCAACCCGGGCAAACTGGCCCACTACGCCGACCTGGGCATCGAGGAGGTCGTCCTCCAACTCCCCTCGGCCCCGGAACCGGAAGTCCTCCGCGCCCTGGACGACTTCGCCCAATACCTCTGACGTCGCACCGGCGGCGCCGCTCGGCCCGGACCGTCTTGCCGATCAGCCGGTAACTGCCCCGCACTCGTGATCCACGGCCTGCCTCGGGGGCTTCACCACCACGGTCCGCGAGTTCCTCGCGAGCGTCTGAAGGCTGCCCCCGCTGCCTACGAGGCGGAGACCAGGGACTGGCTGGTGACCAGCTCCCGGTATGGGGCGCACTCGTCCATGAGGGCGCCGTGAGTCCCCGCATCCACCGCTGTTCCGGCGGCGAGCATGATGACGTGGTCGGCGTTTTGCACGGTCGAGAGCCGATGGGTGACGACCAGGACGGCCCGGGTCGCGGCCATGTCGTCCACGACCTGGCGGAAGCGCTCCTCGTTGATGCTGTCCATCTGGGAAGTGGGCTCGTCCATCAGGACGATCTCGGCGTCGGTGAGCAGGACGCGGGCGAGGGCCAAGCGCTGCCGCTGCCCGCCGGAAAGGTCGTTCTCCCGGCCCAGCACGGTGTCCAGGCCGTCCGGCAGCGCCTCGATGTCCTCCCGCAGTCCCACCGCGGCCAAGGCCTCGGCCAGTTCGGAGTCGGAGGCCGGACGACCGCACCCGAGCTGCAGGTTGTCGCGGACCGAGCCCTCCAGCAGGGTGAACTGCTGGTCCACGTACGCGATGCGGCGGCGCAGATCGTCGAGGGGCCAGTCCCCCACGGGGTGTCCGAGGACGGATATCCGGCCCCCGTCCGGGTGCACGAAGCGGTCGATGAGGTTGAGGGCTGTCGTCTTTCCCGCTCCGGAGGGTCCCACGAAGGCCGTCAGGCCGGTACGCGGCGCGCTGAATCCGAGCCCGGCGAGGGTCGTCGTACCGGTGTAGGAGAACGACACCGAGTCGAAGACGACTGCCGGTGCACCTGGTACCGGCTCGGGACGGGGCGTTCCCGGGGACCTGTCGTCCGATTCCTGTGGCAGGGAGAGCAACTCCTCGAAGCGCACCCGGGCGGCGAGCCCGGCCTGCAGGCGGCCGATACCGGTGGCGACCACTGTGACCGGCCCGACCAGCTGCAGGAGGTAGAGCAGGAACGCCGCGAAGTCCGGGGCGGACAGCTTGCCGTCGGCCATCCGGGCGCCGCCGCCGACGATCACCGAGACCAGGGCGACCTGCTGCCCCAGCCCCATGACGGGAGAGATGAACGACTGGAGCCGGGCTCCGGCCATGGAGGTCGAGGTGAGCTGCCGGGCGTCCTCGCCCAACCGGTCGGCCGCCCCCCGCTCGAAGCGGTAGGCCTTGATGGTGGTGAGCGCGGACAGGTAGGTGGTGAAGCGCTGGGCGAGTTCGCCCATGGCGCCCTGCTGTTCGACGACGTTGCGCTTGACGCGCACCAGGACGAACCCGATGGCGATGCCGGCGACGGCGAAAGACGCGATGCTGATGAGCACCAGCGCCCAGTCCAGGAACGCCATGACCGCCAAGGTGGCGACGACCGTCAGGACGGCGAGGGGCAGCTGTACGACTCCCACGTCTATGACTGCCCGCAGCAGGATGGCGTCCGAGGTGATCCGGGCCACGAGGTTCCCGATGCCCTGGACCCGGAGGGTGGCCATGGGCAGCCGCAGCGCGTGCGCCATGACACGGCGGCGCAGTCGCAGGATCATGTGCTCACCGACCCTGGCCAGGAGGTAGCCCGAGACCGCCAGCGTCACCGCTGCGGCGAGCGCCGCACCCGCCATCATCAGAATGGGGCGGACGATGGGTTCGTCCTTGGCGAACGCGTCGATGACCTCCTTGACGATCAGCGGCACGGCCAGGGTGCCGGCCGTCGAGACCAGGGCCAGCAGCAACGCCACGGCGAGCATGCCCCGGCCCGAGGCGAGGATGTCGGCACCGATGCGGATGTTTGCCCGAGGCCGACTCGTGGACGGCGGCACCTCAGCGCTCCGCCGCGAGCGTGACCAGAGCGACCGCTTCGCCGAGGCCGAGACCCGGAACGGCCTGGCGAAGCTTCTTGATGGTGCGGGCGCTGGTGTCGCCGGCAGGGACGCCGGCTTCGTCGAGGTACTGGCGTGCCCAGCGGATCTTGATGTCGGTGTCGCTGTGTCGGTACTCGTCCAGCAGGGACAGGGCGCGGCGCAGCCCGGGGGCTTCGGACTCGTCCGCGGTGGAGGCGGCCTGCTCGATGGCAGCCCGCACAGGGTCGAGGTCGTGGAGGACGACGAGGTTGATGCCGTGGGTTTTCACAGGAGGCTCCTTCGGGAGGTGGGCGACGAGGACAATGGGGGCGGGGGGTGGGGTGCGTGCGGGCCGGCCGCCGGCTCAGACGCCACCGTCGAGTGCGGCCAGCCCGTCGGTGTCGATGTAGCGGATCGCGGTCCGCGCGTAGAGTTCGAGCTCGGGGTGCCAGCCCACGTATGAGGCGAAGTCGTGGGCGTGGGTGAGCATGCGCAAAGTCGCCGCCCGCCCCGCGACGATCGGGTCGACGGGGACGCCGTAGCCGGCGAGCAGCGCCTTTGGCAGCTCGGAGAGGATCGGCCGTGGCACGAGGCGATGGACGGCGGTCATCCGCAGTTCCAGCAACTCGCCGAGCATCCATCCGAGATCGAACCCGGCCGGACCGAGGGCCAGTTCCTCCCCGATGAGCAGGGCCCCGGCGGTCGGAGGCGGGGCGCCCCCGTCGGTGAGTCCCTCCTCGTCCGCGGAGTGCCGGGCCGGCCCCGCTGGGAGCACGAGGGAACCGGTGCTCGGCGCACCGTGCAGGAGCGTCGCGTCCGGACCGGGTCGGGCGAGGTCGCGGCACCAGTCGCGGACCGCGGCCCAGCGTGTCGCGCCGACGCCGTCACGCAGCAGGCCGTGCATCCGGGCGGCGGCGCGGGGGCCGTGCCCGCCGTCCATCCAGGCGGCCAAGCGGGCCGGTCCGACAGGGCCTCCGGTGGCACTACCGGGAGGTGCGGGGTGGGAGTGCAGCAGCCTGAGCACCTTGCCGACGGACCGCATGGCCCCGGCCAGGCGCACGCTGTCGGCCGGTGAGGGCTCCGACCACAGCACCTTCGCTGCCGTGGTCGAGCCCGGGACCGCGTAGCGCAGTCCGTTCCCGGACACGGTCGGCAGGCTGAGGGTGAGGAGGCCCGGGCGGGCCAGGGACGCCACATGACTCCGGGCCGCAGCGGAGGGCGCGGTGAGGGGCGTCGGCCGGTCCAGGCCGGCGCCGCGCGTCCACAGGAACGTGCCGTCGCCGAGCCGGTGGATCGTCGTGCGCTGGAATCCGGTCGCGAACATGTCCACGAGGACGGGCTCTGTCACGGGTTCGGCTCCGTCCGCTCGCTCCGCGCCGTGCCTTCCGTGGCGACCCCGGTGTCCGTGGCCCCGCCCGCGGCGGCGGCCCGCAGCCGCTCCGCGGCCAGCAGGACCTCGGGAAGCGGCGCGGCGGTCGCCGCATCGGGCTTGCCGGTGGTGATGCTCACCCCGGGATGGGGCGGGACGACGTGGACGTTGGCCCGCCGTTCGAGGGCCGCCATGTGGGACTCCCACGCGGCCGAGGCCAGGGCTCCGGGCGGCAGGGCCGGAGCCAGCACGATGGGGGCGCGCGTGCACTGCAGCGCGAGCAGTACCGGGGTGTCCGCCACTCCGAGCGCCAGGCGGCTGGTGAAGTGGAACGTGGCGGGATGCACGATGACGGTGTCCGCCCACTCGGCCATCTCGACGTGGGCTGCGGACTTCTCGGGTTCCTCAGTCCAGGAGTCGAGCTGCGGAGTGTGCCCGGCGAACACCGAGAGCGCTGTCGGCGTGACGAACTTGGTCGCGGACCGGGTGATGATGGTGCGTACGGCCAGTTCGGGGTAGGCGGCGCGGAGCCAGTGCACCCACATGGGCATGAACATCACCCCGAGGGAGCCCGTACCCACGTAGAGCAGCCGGCGGGCGGTGAACGGCGGTGCCGCGGTGGGGTTCTCATGCATGGCGGCCGTCCACCGCGGCGAGGATCTGCTGCATGTCCGTCATGGCCGCCCCCATGCCGAGAGCGGTGTAGACGCCGCAGACATTGAGGATGACCTCGCCCACACCCGCCGCCCGGTACCGGTCGAGGCCGTCCGCGATCTCGTCGGGGGTGCCGGCGACGAACGTGCCGGAGGAGACGAGGAGCGCCGCGCCGCCCTTGGTGTCCGCCGGGTCGGCCGGGACGCCCGCTTGGCGCAGCATGTCGGTGTAGTGCGGGCTGCCCAGGTGGGCGTAGGCCGCGGAGTGGGCTATGGCCTCGATGTCGCGGCCGGGGCGTCGCACCGCCACGTGGACAACGGTCGCCACACGGGGAACGGGGCGCTCGGCCTGCGCCGCCCCCTGTTCCAGCGCGGGAACGAGTGCCTCCTCGATGAACCGTGGTGGAGTCAGCCAGGTGATGGCGACATCGGCGACCCGGCCCGCCGCGCGGGCCATGGCCGGGCGCAGGACCCCGAGCCCCAGCTCGACCGGGGGCGCGTCCATGACCGGCAGTGCTCCGTGCGTGCTGTGCTCCAGCCCGTCGGTGTCGGCCCCGCCCCGGCTCTCGATCAGTTCCCGCATCGTGGTGATGTACTGGCTGCTGACGGTGACGGGCTTCGGCAAGGGGGCGGTACGGACCATGCGCTGGAACGCCTCCCCTCCCGGGCCGATGCCCGCCACGAACGGCAGCCCGGACAGTTGGGCGACGGAGCGGGCCTGCACCGCCGCGTCGTACGGATGACGGAGACCCGCCAGGGCGACCGAGGTACCGAAGGGGATGCGGATCCCCGCTCCCGCGAGCGCGGCGAAGACGTGGTGCGTCTCGACGCCCAGGGACTGCCCCAGCCACAGACGTCCCGAGCCGCGCCGCTGGAGCAGTTGGGCGAAGGGGAGGACCTGCGCGACCTGAGTGGGCTGGACGGGGAAGACGATGCTCGTGGTGTGCGGGGAGATCACAGGAACTTCTCCGTCTCGAAGGGGGTGGGGGAGTCTCCGATGACGACGCCGTGGAAGTCGTCGGGATCGAAGAAGCGGCCGGCCGCGGCGGCCACGTCGTCCTCGGTCACCGCGGTGAAGTCGTCCAAGATGCGGCTGATGCGCTCGGGCTCCTGCCCGGTGGCCAGGGCGAGCATCAGGCTGCTCGCCCAGCCCTGCTGGGAGGAGGCCGCCAGAGCGGTCATCCCGGTGACGTACCGCCGGGCCGCCTCGATCTCGGCCGAGGTCGGCGGTTCCGTGCGCATGCGCCGCAGTTGCGCCCGCAGGTGGTCGAGGGTCCTGCGGCCGTGCTCCGTGGCGGTGTCGGCCTCCACCGCCACGACCAGTTGGTCGAGGTGGTCCCGGAAGATCGACTCGCACCGGTAGGCCAGCCCGTGCCGTTCGCGGACCTCCGCGACCAGGCGCGAGGAGAAGTACCCGCCGAAGACGATGTTGGCCAGCGTCAAGGCCGCGAAGCCGGGGTCGGTGCGGGCGAGTCCCGGGCGGACCAGGCGGATCTGGGTCTGTGTCGCCCCCGGTCGGGGCACCCGGGCGATAGTGCGGGCGCGCGGCTGCGGCAGCAGAGGACCTCCCGTCGCCTCCCACGTCGTCGTGCCGGCCGCTTCCCACTCCGCGAAGGCTCGGGCCACCTGCTCCACGGCCAAGTCGGGATCGAGATCGCCCACCAGGATCAGCGCCGCCCGGTCGGGCCGTACGCACTGGCGGTGGGCCAGGCGTACCTGTTCGTGGCCGACCGCGGCGAGGTCCGCCTCGCGCGGCACGTCCTGCATCTGCGGCAGCGGCCCGTAGAGGTGTTCCACCAGCGCCTCGGAGGCGATGAGTTGGGGCTGCGCGCGCGTGGCGGCGAGTTGCCCCCGGGCGCGCACCGTGACCGCGCGGACCACGTCGTCGGTGAAACGAGGGCGTGCCAGGGACCGGGCCAGGACGTCCAGTTGCAGAGGAAGGAGCGAGCTGGGGCCGGAGCCGGCGACGCCGAGCCACCGCGCGGAGCGAGTGGCGGACAGGAGGCTTCCGGATGCGGCCAGACCGTCGTCGGCCGGTCCCTGCTCCCCGGCCGCGGTGTGCCCCAGCAGCGATGCGGCCAACACTTCCTGGACGGCCGCATCGGCGAACGACTCCACGTGGAGCGGGATCGCCAGTCGCAGCTCCGTCATGGGGGTGGAGGCGTGGCGGGCGGCGATGACGCGCAGCCCGTTCTCCAGGCGTACGTCGGCCAGCGGGGGCAGGGCGACCGGGACGGGGGGACCGATCGGGGGGAGCACGCTGCTGCGGTTCACCGGTGGACTCCCGTGGGCGTGATGAGGGACAGCACGGCGCGCCTGCCTCTCGCGAGGTGCGCCGCGGCGGAGCGGATGTCGTCGGCGCTGACGGCCGCGAGTCGTGGGGCCAGGGTGTCGACGAGTTCCGGGGCCCCGAAGAGCAGCTCGTAGGTGCCGAGCGCCCGGGTCCGTACGACGAGGTTGTCGAATCCTCGCCACGTTCCGGCGGAGGCCAGTGCTCTGCCCTCCTCAAGCTCCAGCCCAGTGGGGCCGTTCGCCGCCAGCTCGGCGATCTCGGTGTCGAGGACGTCGAGGACCGTGTCGACGGGTGTGGTGCGCGGGTGCATGGCCAGGACCACCAGGGTCTCGGGGGACCGGGCGCGCAGCGGGCCGAACAGTCCGCAGCTGCTGCTGACATCCGTCATGAGCCCGCTCCGGTGGGCCGTGTGCCGTCTCAGGCGGGCGGAGTCCCGTCCGGTGAGCATCTGGGTCAGCACCATGTGACTCAGGTACCGGGGCAGCGAAGTCGCCGGATCGGGCAGGCGGTAGCCGAGAGCAGTGGCGGCGAGCACGGCATGCGGGTCACGGTGTTCGCCCCGCAGCTCCCCGGCCGGCTCGGGCTCGTCGAGGAACGGAGGCGCGGGGCGGGGGCGGGCCGGGATGCCGCCGAAATGACGGTCCGCCAGGTCCAGGGCGTGCCGCGGATCGACGTTCCCGCAGATGGTCAGGACCGCGTTGGCCGGGGTGTAGTACGTCTCGTGGAACGCCTGACACTCCTCCAGCGAGGCGGCCTCCAGGTCCCCGAACGAGCCGTAGCCGTTGTGGGCGTTGCGGAACTCCCGGTAGAGGACCCCGGGCAGCACGGTCCAGGGGAATCCGCCGTAGGGCTTGTCCGTGACCGACTGCCGGATCTCCTCCTTGACCACGGCGATCTGGGTGCGCAGCGTCTCCTCGGTGATGCGCAGGGCCCTCATCCGGTCGGCTTCCAGGAACAGCAGCCGGTCCAGCGCCGATGCGGGCAGCACCTGGTAGAAATCGGTGTAGTCCTGGTGGGTGGAGCCGTTGGCGGTCCCGCCCGAGGCTTGGACGTGGCGGAAATGATCGGCCGGCCCGACGTGTTCGCTGCCCTGGAACATCACGTGCTCGAAGAGGTGCGCGAATCCGCTCCGGCCCGGAAGTTCAGACCGGAATCCGACGTCGTAGTGGACGGCGACGCCTACGGACGGCATGCCGGGCAACGGCTGCACCACGAGGCGCAGGCCGTTGGACAGTGTTGAGCGGATCACTGGGGCGCGGGACATGTCGGCACTCTAGGAATGCGCGGCGAGGCCAAAGTAATGCCGTCCGGCGCATTACTTTGCCCAGGAGAACCACGCCCGGCCGACCGCGGTGCGGCAGCGAATTGTCGTACGGACACGGCGCCCGCACGGGAAAAGTTATCCCGATACTTTGCCCTTGCCGAGATCCACGGGAAGTGCCTACCGTGCCGCCGCGTGACAAGAATCCAAGGAGCTCCCAACAAGGAATCCGCGCCCACCCGGTCCCGGTACGCCCCCGCCGATCTCGCCGGAGTCCCGGAGGTCGCGGCGTTGCTCGGCGCGCTCGGCCTGGGCGCGTTCGACCCGGACGACGTGACGTCCCGGGTGGGCCGCAACGACAACTGGGCCGGTACGACGACGACGGGCGCACGCGTCTTCGTCAAGCGGCTGAGGGGCCCGGAGCCGGCCGAGGCCCGCAGCCGGTACGACCGCATCCTGGCCTTCGAGGCACTGGCGGCCCGCCACCCGGGATCGGCCCTCATCGGTCCGTCCCTGCTCGGCTCCGACGCCGACGCGATGCTCGTCGTCTTCGAACTCTTGGAGGACGCCCGTTCCGGGTCCGAGCTCAACGCCGACGATGCGTTCGACGAGGAGTTGAGCCACCAGGCCGGACGGCTCACGGGGGAGTTGCACGCCCTGCCCGCGGACGCGGGCCTGCTGGACACGACGCCACATCCGATGCCCCCGCTCCACCCGCACAACGCCGTGTCCCTGAGGGGCCTGCTCTCCTCGACGTTCGGCGAACTGGAGACCTGGAGGCTGATCCAGTCCGACCGGAAGGTCGTCGACGCCCTGCACCAGCTGCGCGCCGCCGAGGCCGCGGTGCAGGACCGCAGGCCGATCCACGGAGACCTGAGGCTCGACCAGTTCCTCCTGACCCCGCAAAGGCTGCTTCTGACGGACTGGGAGGAGTTCCGTCTCGGGGACCCCGCCCGGGACCTCGGTGCCGTCATCGGCGAGTGGCTCTACACCGCCATCCACGGCATTCCCCGCTCCATCGGGGACACCCCCGGGTTCACCTTCGACCAGCAGACCTCCCACGAGGAGATCCTCGAACACGGGGTACGGGAACTCGACCGGCTACGGCCACGGATGCGTGCCTTCTGGGCCGGATACCGCTCCGTGCGCGGCGCGGCCGCGGACGACGGGCTGCGTATCCGCGCCGCCTCGTACGCCGGGTGGCACATGTTCGACCGCATGCTCGCCACCGCGATGGTCGGTGGACGCGTGATCGCCGCCGATCGGGCCGGCGCGGGCATCGGGCGGAGCATCCTGCTGGCGCCCGAGAGCAGCACCGACATCCTGGGACTGGGAGACGCACTGTGATACCGATGACCACCGATGCCCTCGCTCCCGCCCTCGTACGGACCGCCCGGGACATCTCCGTCTCCTCCGACGGACTGAGCGCGACGATCGGATCGGAGTCCCTGGAGGCAGACGCGCCCGGCAAGCTGGCGGGGAAGCTGTCGCAGACCCTGTACCAGCTGGTACACACGGGTAAGGACAGGGCGGAGACCACCCGTCCACGGAGCCTGCGCGATCCGGAGTTCGACCGCCTGCTGACCGAGGCCATGCCGCACTCCCACACGCTCGCCGACGCGGTCGTCCGCGAACGCACCGATGACGGCATGCTCGTGGCGGAGCTGGGCGGACTGCGCGTCCTCCTGCCCGCGGACACGCTCGTGGGCGAGCCTCCCGCGAAGCTGCCGAGCGCTGCGGCGATACGGCTGCCCGCGGCCCGGCCGGCCCTGTCCACCGGGTTCTTCCTGACCGACGGCTCGGCGGGCACAGGTGTCGGCCGAGGGGCGCAGACCCTTCGTGTGTACGTCCACGTCACCTCGGCGGAGGCGGCACCCCGGGTGTGGAACACGGTGCTGACGTACCTGGAGGAAAGGCGGCTGGTGTACCGGGCGAAGATCACCTCCAGTCCCCAGCTGTTCCCGCGACGCGACGCCCTCGTCGTCTACCTGCCCCCGCAGAGTTGGTCGGCCGTTCGGGGGATCGGGGCGTGCGTGTCGGGTCTCGACGGGCTGGGTCCGGACACCTCGCCATTCGCCCACCAGGTGGTGCCCGGCGTCGCCGTCGCCTGGGAGCCTCAGGACCCCCGTCCCGGGATGCAGGGCCTGAGTTTCGGTGAACACCGAAGCGGTGCGCTGGCCCAGGCCATGGTCAAGCACCGGGTGCGGCCCGACGGCGTCGGTCTGGAGGACACGCTGCGGGAGGTGTTCTGGGACGCCGGGATCGACCCGTTGGCGCCGGCCCGCAACCTGGCCTCACCGCCGCTGCCCGACCTCGGGCTGTCGTAGGCCGCCGCGTGCTGCGCTGTCCGACCGCGTCGGCAGCCCTGCGGATCCGGGCGGTCATGAGCCTGCTGTCCCGTGCGGAGCCGCGCGATGCGCTCTGCCGGCGGTTGGGCGTGTGCTCCCCGTGTCTGGAGGAGTGGGCCGATGCGTTCTTGACTCATGCCCTCCAGGGCCTGACGTCTCCGGGCGCTCCCGTGGACCGGTACGAGGTGCTTGCCAAGGAGGCGGACGCCCTGGCCCGAGGGCTCGACGAGACACGGACGGAACTAGAGGTGTGGGAAAGGCTGGTCCGCCGCGCGACGAGCAATTGAGGACAACGGCGGATATCGAAGAAAGGGACCCGTGGGCACGGGTCCCTTTCTCGTGTCCGGAATGCCGGTGCCCGGCCGGCGCATCGAAAGTCGTGCCGGACGTAATTTGTTGTGGCGTCCCGAAGAATGTGCAGCTCAGGGCTTTGCGGAGAGAACCAAGCCATAAGTTTCCGGCTTCTTCGGGCGGGGCCCGCGTGGTCAACTGATTCCCGCAAAGCACATTCCGATGCACATACGAGAGAGGCCAGACGTGAACGCCACTCAGCTGATCGCCGGTTACACCGCTTACACCACCGCCGAGGAGTTCGGCGGCACTGCGCAGGGTGACGCCCCGGCGACCACGCCGTCGATCCTCAGCTTCATCGACATTTCGAGCCCCGCGTGCGGTGCCGCCGTCAGCGCCGTCAGCGCCGCCTCCGTGGGCGCCACCGCCCACGTCGGCTGCTGATCCACCCACCCCACTCACATCTCAGGAGAAGTTCCATGAACGCCAGTCAGCTGATCGCCGGTTACACCGCTTACACCACCGCCGAGGAGTTCGGCGCCACTGCGCAGGGTGACGCCCCGGCGACCACGCCGCTGACGGTCACCACGGTCTCCTCGCCCGAGTGCACCGCGTTCTCCGTCAGCGCCGCGAGCGGCGTCCTGACCAGCGTGTCCATCACGCACGCGGCGGGCTGCTGATCCACTGGGAACGGGGTGGAGCCGCCGAAGGGCATTCGGCGGCTCCATCCACCGGTCCCAGACCGTGTTCTCCGGAGCCGTCGTACTTTCCCTGCGAGAGGATCGCGTGGAAAGTACGGCGGCTCCGGCGCGTCCGGCCCGCGGTACCGGGTCCGGGGCGCCCGGCTCAGCCCAGGCTAGCGCCACGCCCCCGGGCCTGATCGGCGATCTGCTGCAAGGCCGAGAGATGGCCGGCGAGATTGCTTCGGCCGGTACCGGTCAGCGTCAGCCAGGTGCGGGGGCGTTTGCCCACGTACCCCTTCCGCACCGCGACGTACCCGGCGTCCTCCAGGGCGGTCACGATCTTGCTCAGGGCGGAGTCGGTCAGGTCCAGCCCGTCGCGCACCGCCTTGAACTCGGCCTCCGTGCAACTGGACAGGAAGGCGACGACCGCGAGTTTGCTGGGGTGTTGGACGACCGCGTCCAGCTGCGGCAGCGGATCCGGTCCGATCATGCCGGGCTGCCGTTCCTCAAGCGCACCAGCTGGAACCAGACAAGTACCCCCAGACCGATCCCGGCGACCGCCAGACAGCCGACGACGCCGGCGAACAGCGCCCCGAAGCCGCCGGCGACGAACGGCAGCAGCGCGGGGAGCTGACGCAGCGTCCGCTCCCGCGTGGTGCCCGCGGGAGCGGGCACCACGCCACCAGCACGGACCGTGGAAGCGACGGCGAGAAGGCAGAGAACAAGACAGATGACGGCCGCGACGAGGAAGGCCGGTTCGTCACGATATTTGTACGCGAAGCCGAAATTGACGAACCCTCCGGCGAGCAGCAGGCCGGCCGCCGGGGGAAGCCAGGAGGGCATCGGGCGGGGGCCGCGAGCGGCGTGACTTGCCGAACCGGCCACCGTGAGAGCCGAGTTCGCCTCATCGGGAGTGGGAAGGTTTTCCATGCCTCCACCCTGGCACTTACTTTCCCGCCAGGCAAGTAGTTTCTCGGACGCGCGGTTTGCCGGTCGGGCCGGGCGCTCCCTAGGCTCGACCTTGATCAACGAGGGCGACGACCACCTGCGCACCGGGCACGTCCCGACGCGGGCGCCCGGAACCGCGCGATGGGGGATCTTTCATGAACGGGGGCCGGAGCCTCGGGGAACCTGTGGGCGAGCACCCCTCGCCGGCACGGGCCGCGCAAGGCCACCCGCTCTCCGGAACGACGGTCGTTCCCGTGCGGGGGAACCGACGGGGTTTCGACCGAACCTGAAAATGCGGTGACACCAGCCTGCGACGCCCTCTTTTCGATTGGGCGGAGCAGGCTGTTCGCGCTGTCTGAAATCAGGTACTCGCACTGCGGGACCCCTCTGAAGCGTTCCTCAGATCTTCCTCAATGAACTTGCAGGCGCAGGGGGAACGTAAACAAGATGTGGCGCACACGCTTCGTTGTCGGGTCCGCGGCGACCACCGGTGGACAGCGCTTTACGACAACGAAACAGACCGGGGGAGAGGTTTCTACGTGCCCAGACCACCCGTAATACCTCCAGAAGAGAAGGCGAAGCTCGTACTGACCATTCTGTCCGGCGACCTGTCCGTGTCGCAGGCAGCCAGCAGTGTCGGCGTCTCGGAACAGGCGGTCGGCAACTGGAAGCGTCAGTTCATCAGCTCCGGAACCCAGGGACTCGAAGGCGGAGTCAGTCAGAGCAGCGAGCGGGAACGCCGCCTGCTCGCCCAGATCACGGAGCTGAAGACGGCGCTCGGCGAGGTGTACATCCAGCTCAGGGCCCGGCGGAACGCAGTGGACCACCATGCGGTCCCTTCCCGGACCTCGACGCCGTACGGAGCGAATGCGGGCTCAGCGTTTCGAGGTTCTGCCAGATCATCGGCATAGCCCGCAGCACCTATACACAAAGGCGTCTGACCCACGCCAACAGCACATCAGAACGAAAGTTCTCCACGGGGGACGAGTGAAATCCGATCAGGCAGTACTTGAAATAGAAGGAATCTCGAAGCGTTACGGCAGTCACGTCGCGCTCGACAAAATGGAATTCAGCGTAGGAGCCGGAGAAGTGTTCGGCTTCGTCGGCGGCAACGGCGCCGGCAAGACCACGACCATGCGCATCATCATCGGGGTACTGGAAAAGGACGCCGGAGCCGTCCGATGGAGCGGACGCCCCATCGACGCAAGGACCCGGACCTCATTCGGCTACATGCCGGAAGAACGCGGTCTCTATCCCAGGATGACCGTCGGCAACCACCTCGAATACCTCGCGCGGCTGCACGGGATGGACCGGCATGCCGCCCGCACGGCCATGCACACCTGGACCGAACGGCTCGACATCGGGCAGCACCGCGATCGCGCGGTCGACTCCCTCAGCCTCGGAAACCAGCAGCGCGTGCAGCTGGCCGCCGCCCTGGTGCACGACCCTCGGTTCCTGCTTCTCGACGAACCGTTCTCCGGCCTCGACCCACTGGCCGTCGACACCATGAGCAGCGTCCTGCGGAGCAAGGCGGACGAGGGGGTCCCCGTGCTCTTCTCCAGCCATCAGCTCGACCTCGTCGAGCGGCTCTGCGACCGCGTGGGCATCGCGAGCAAGGGGACGATGGTGGCCTGCGGCCCAGTGGAGGAACTCCGCGCCGGCGCCGACAACAGCGTCTACATCGAGGTCGACGACGCCCCCGGCGACTGGCCCGCATCCCTCCCGGGCGCCGATGGCCTCACCGCCCACCGACAGGGCGCGGGAATCGTCCTGGGTCTGCCGCACGGCTTCGACGAGAACCGACTCCTGCACCACGCCATGACGGTGGGACGTGTCGTGGCCTTCCACCGCCAACGACCGTCCCTCGCCGAGCTCTTCCGCTCCGCCGTCACCGACGAACCGCAGGAGGCGGCATGAGCCCGGCACAGAAGACGGCGGTCGCGGCATCCGCGCGCACCGCGGTGTGGCTGGTCACCTGGCGGGAGATCCACGCCCGCGTCGGCACCCGCTCCTTCGTGGTGGGAACCCTGGTGAACATCGGAGTCATCCTCGGGCTCCTCTTCGCCTTCGGCTCCCCGGACAGCGAAGACCAGCCCGTCGTGGTGGTCGCGGGCACGCCGGTGGCGGCCTTCGCAACGGGGGCGCCGGGCAGGGACGCGGCACGGTGGGAAAGCGCCGCGGACGCCGCCGACGCCCGCCGGAAGGTCACGGACAAGGACGCGGACGCCGCCCTCGTCACCGACGGCGACCGAACGCGGCTCATCCTCCGGCACAACAGCCCGTCCGCAGCCCGGGAAGCAGCGGCTGCGGCCGCGGAACGCTGGGCCACATCCCGCGCACTCCAGCAGCAGAACGTCGACGAGGAACGGATGCGCGGTCTCGTGGCCGAGGCCCTTCCGGCCCCCGAACTCGTCGGCGACCCGGTGCCGGGCGGAGCAGGGCTCGGCGCGGCCCTCGGCGTCGTGACCATCTTGTTCTTCCAGCTCTTCGGCTACGGGATGACGGTCGCCCAGGGCGTGGTGGAGGAGAAGTCGACCCGCGTCGTCGAGGTCCTGCTCGCAACGCTCACCCCTTTCCGCCTCATGACGGGCAAGGTGCTCGGCATCGGCGCGGCGGCGCTCCTCCAGACCGCGCTGTTCGGAGCGTCAGTGGTCCTCGCGGTTCGCTTCGGGCACGTCCTGCCCGCCACGTTCCCCGCGACGGTGACGATGGCCGCCGCCGTGGCCTGGTTCGTGCTGGGGTTCGCCTTCTTCGCCTTCCTCTTCGCCGCCGCCGGCTCCCTGGTCTCGCGTGCGGAGGAGGTCTCGGGAGCCGTGATGCCGGTCCTGATGGCGACACTGGTGCCCTACGGTGTCGCGGTCGCCGCGGCGATGGACCTGACGGCCCCGTGGGTGGGCGTTGTCCAGTACATACCGCCGTTCTCAATGCTGATCATGCCGTTGCAGGTGAGCGCGCACACCGCGGGGTGGACGGAGAACCTGGCCGCAGCGGCCTTGATGGCCGTTGCGGCGGCCGGCCTGGCGGTCGGCGCAGCCCGCGTCTACGAGCGGTCGATCCTGAGGATGGGATCGGCCATCCGCTGGAGCGTCGCCATGCGCGGCCACCGGGAGCCCCTCGCCGACTGACGCGGTGCCGTACTGCCTCGGGCCGCCGGCCCGAGGCAGTACGGCGTCCCCGCTCGCGCGGGAGACAGGTGACCGTCGGCGCCGCCCCGCACGTCGCCCGCAGATCCCGCTCTGTCACGGCTGACGAAGCTCGGCCCAGACCGTCTTGCCGATCAGCCGGTCCGTGACGCCCCAGCCGGTGGCCACGGCGTCCACGATGCGCAGGCCGTACCCCTCCTCCGCCTGGTACGCGTGCGGCCGTACCGCCGGCCGGCGGTCGCCGCGGGCATCGGAGACCTCGATGCGCAGGGCGTCGGCCTCGGGGAACAGCGTCATCCGCAGCTCGAAGTCCCGCCCGGGCACCGGCCCGTGGGACACCGCATTGGCGGCGAGCTCGGCGACGACGAGTCCGGCGTGGTCCGACAGGACGGTGCGCTCGGGGACACCCCAGCCGTGCAGCTCGACCAGCGCCAACTGCCGCGCGAGGCGGGCGCCGCGGCGGGTGCTGCTGAAACGCTGCGTGAACGTGCGTACGGGGGTCTGGGTGGGGGTTGCGGGTGCGGTCATGGGTTCAACGTGCCGTGGGGCCGTGCCGGTTCCCCAGAAAGCCGACCGCTACTTTTCATCTGTACGAGTTCACGCTCTGGACAGTAGCGGTCACGGCTCGTGACGATGGGTCGGGAGGTGACCGCGATGGCGAGCCAGGACGACAGCGGTGACGGCGAGGTGGAGCCGGACAGCGACCTGCGGAACTTCGGCGAGACCGTGAAGGCGTTTCGCAAGCGAGCCGAGCTGACCCAGGAGCAAGTGGCCGATGTGGTGCGGTACTCGGTGCAGTACGTAGGCTCGGTCGAGCAGGGCCGCCGGCACCCGTCCGCCAAGTTCGTGAGCCGGGCGGAGGAGGCACTGGACGCCTTCGGCGTCATCCGTATCGCGGCGAGGCAGTTGCAGCGCCGACGGGGGCTCGCGTCGTGGTTCAGGCGCTGGGCCGAGCTGGAGGACATCGCCGTCGCGCTCAATACGTACGAGTGCCGCTCGATCCCCGGCCTGTTACAGACGGAGGCGTACGCCCGCGCCCAGATCGACAACGTCCCGCCCCTGGCCGCGCCGGGGGAGGTCGAGGCACGCATCGCGGCCCGCACCGAACGCCAGAAGCTGCTCCACCGAACCCCCTACATCGCCTTCAACTTCATCATCGAGCAGTCGGTGATCGAACGGCAGACCGGCGGAGTGGAGGTCACGCGCGAGCTGATCGACCACCTGCTGGAGTGCGCGAAGCTGCCCAACGTGGACATCCAGATCATGCCGACGATCCAACCGCTTCACGCGGGCACCGACGGCCCCTTCCAACTCCTCGAAACCGAGGACAACGAGTGGCTGGGCTACAGCGAGGGCCAGAAGACGGGTCACGTCATCTCGGACCCGAAAGCCATCAGTGTGCTTCACCAGCGGTATGCCAAACTTCGCATCCAGGCCCTCAATCCCGCAGACAGCGTGGGCCTGTTGATGCGATTGCGAGGATCCCTGTGAACAGCTCACCGTTGCGGTGGTTCAAGAGCAGCTACAGCGGAAGCCAGGGCGACGACTGCGTCGAGGTCGCCCTGTCCTGGCACAAGTCGACCTACAGCGGCAGTGAAGGCGACAGCTGCGTCGAGGTGGCGCAGTGCGCCGAAGCCGTGCACATCCGCGACTCGAAGCTCGCGGCGAGCCCCGAACTGGCCGTACACCCGACGACCTGGACGGCTTTCCTCAGCGGAGTCACGGGGACCTGAGCTCCGGCGCGACGGGGTCGGAGGAGGGCCGGGGGCTGCCCGTCAGTCTCACTGTCCTTCCGCGTCCGCCCGGCCCCTCAAGGGCGCTCCTTCGTCGCGTCGCTACGCGATGGCCTGCGGCCACCCTTGACCGACCGGCCCGCCGCGGAAAGACAAAGACTGTCGGGAAGCCCCCGAAGGAACGGCATGGGGGACAGATCGACACACGGGCACGTCAGCGGTGCCCGGGCAGGCTGACGGGTGCGTCAGATCGCTACGCGCTCCTCTGGTCCCGGCGGCGGCCGGCCGTCCGGGGCCGGACATGGGCCGCCCACGCACCGCACATGGGCAGCCTGTCGGGCGTCTGCGACGAGGACGTGGGCGGGCGATCACGTGAGAAGCCGGATGACCAGGGGTACTGCGGTGGCCCCACCGTTTGTCCAACCTCTGCTGTTCATATGAGCTGAGGCGGAACGGCATGAGGGAGGGACCGGCCGGACTGGTCCTAGCCGGTGACCCTGGCGGTGAAGGAGTCCAGATTCCCCAGCGAGCGCGCGATCTTCTCGTCCACGTCCACGGTCTCCTCGTGACGCCCTCCCCGCAGCTTCGGCTGGCGCTTGCCACGGATGTAGAGGGAGCAGGCGAGGTCGGCACAGACGTAGATGCCGACGGTGTTCCCCTCACGACCCCGGGCGCCCGCGAGGGGCGCGACGAGCAGGGAGACACCCGAGGCCGCGTGGGCGGTCAGACAGATCTGGCAGACGCTCGACTTGATGGCGCTCGTGCGGCTCACACTCGGCACACGGAGCGTGATGCCGATGGGCTCGCCATCCGCCCGCGGCCGCACGATGTGGGCGCGAAGGGGCGCGCCCGGGTCCACCCAGCCGAGGAAGTCGAGGTCCTCCCAAGGGAGCTGGTCGAACTCCTGCGGCAGCTTCATGCGCGCCGCCTCGCCCTTCGTGCAGTTCACGAAGGAAGAACGGATCTGTTTGTCGGTGAGCGGCTCCATGAAAAGGGACCGTACGCGGCAATAGATGCCCCGGTCATCTTGTTTTCCCGCCGCCGAGCAACCCCAGACGGCCGTCGGACGCCATGCCGGGAGGAGCGCGTAGCGATTTGAGGCGGTGGTGGCCCCTGCGGGCCCCGGATGCCCATCCGATTGGCCCCGCGGGCATCGCCCCCGAAGCTCCCCCCGCCCTACGCCGCCCCCTCCCAGAACTGCGACAGCGCACCCTCCCTGTACGGAGCCGGACTCACGCTCAGTTCGCCCGCGAACGGGCGGTCCAGGACCATCACCAGCAGCAGGCTGAAGCCGATCAGCGCCGCCACCGCCGAGACGAACAGCAGCTGCATCTTCAGGCTGCGCAGGCCGAACAGGAACGTGAGCGGGAGGATCACCAGCGCGCCCCCGTACACCAGCACCTGGAGGAGCACCGGCAGGGACGTCTCGGCCATCGTCACGCGGGCCCGGCGCTGCGCCGCGACGTCGTTGATGCGTTCGGCGGCTTCGCCGTAGAAGGTCTCGTTGCGCGCGCCGGCGGGTTCGTACGCCTGGAGCGCCTTGTACAGCGCGTGCGTCTGCTCGGCAGTGGCCTCGTAGCTCGGGTGGCCTGCGCGCATCAGCGGCCACTGGATGTCGACGACGGCGTGTACGTAGTCCCCCACCGCACGGTCCACACGGGCGCGGTCGGCAGCCGGGAAGGCCTCGGCGCTGCGGACGACCAGGGCGAGATCGGTGGCTTCGGTGGCGACGGTGGTCTGGGTGTTCTCCAGCTGGGTCCACAGGGTGACGACGACGAAGGCGAGGATGATGCCGTAGATCGCGCCGAACATGCCGAGGGCGACGCCGACCATCTCGTTGTGCTCGCCGCCCGCCAGGTGCGGGAAGCGGCGGCGGGCGGCGAGGCTGCCGATGACGGCGAGGGCGACGAAGCCGCCGACGAGGAGCACGCCGAGGGTGAAGGTGCTGAGGGTGTTGAGCAACCACAGGATCATGCGCTGATCAACGACCAGCCTGGCGCGAGGTCCCCGGTCACGAACCGCGCAAGATCCCCGGCAGCGAACCGTACGAGGTCCCCGTCGGCGACCCTGGCAGGGTCCCCCGTTTCAGCGGACCTTCGGAGCCCTGGGCAGGTTGCCGTGCAGGGAGTTTCCGGCGCCCGTGAGGGAGGAGTCGGTGGCCTTGGTGGCGGCGCCGGCGGCGGAGGCGGTGACGGCGACGGCCGTCTTGGCGTCGTTGACGGCCGACCCGGGGTGATCGGCGATCTCGCCGACGCGGTGGGCGAGCGGCGTGAGGGCGGTGTGGTCGTCGGCGTGGGCGGCGACGGGAGTCAGGACGAGGGCGGCGCCACCGGAGAGCACGAGGGCGGCAAGGCTGCGCTTCATGGCGTTCTTGGCGTTCATGCCGTGCAGAACGACCCGCCCGACCCCCGGTCACCGCGCGCCCCCACTTTGGGGTGACTCCGGGGGACGGGCGGACGGCCGGACCGGATCAGTCCTCGATCAGTCCTCGACCACCAGGGCCGGGGTGGCCTTGGTCAGGATCTCGCCGCGGAAGAAGGCGGGGCTGCGGCGGGCGGTGACCAGCATGATCACCAGGCCGAGGACGAGCAGGCCGACGCCGATGACGAAGACGCTGCCCACGCCGAGTCCGGGGATGGTGGAACCGGATCCGTAGGCCGGGTCCCAGGCGTCGTAGAGGGTTTTGCCGAAGACCGCCGCGAGCAGCAGGCCGCCCAGCACCGGGAAGACACCCTTGAACAGCAGGTCCCGGGCCGAGCGGCGCAGGTCTCCGCGGAAGTACCAGGCGCAGGCGAAGGCCGTCAGCGAGTAGTAGAAGCAGATCATCAGGCCGAGCGCGAAGATCGTGTCGGTCAGGACGTTCTCGCTGACCAGCGTCATCACCGTGTAGAAGAGACCGGTGGCGACGCCCGCCATGACCGTGGCGCGGCCGGGGGTCTTGAAGCGCGGGTGGACCTTGGCGTAGGAGGCCGGCAGGGCCTCGTACGTGGCCATGGCCAGCACCGTACGGGCGACCGGGATGAAGGTGGTCTGCAGGGAGGCGGCCGCCGAGGCGAGGACCGCGACGAAGAGCAGGATGCCGAGCGCGGGGCCCATGACCGGGCCGGCGAGGGCGGCGAAGACGTTGCCGGAGGTCTCCGGGTTGCCGAGGCCGAGGCCCTTGTCGCCGGAGCCGACGGCCATCTGGGCGGCGACGCCGGTGGCCAGGTACGAGCCGACCAGCACCACCATCGCGATGAGCGAGGCGCGGCCCGGGGTCTTGGCCGAGCCGATGGTCTCCTCGTTGGCGGTGAGGCAGGTGTCCCAGCCCCAGTACATGAAGATCGAGAGGGAGAGCCCGGCGGTGAAGGCCGCCATGGACCCGACCGCGAAGGGGTTCATCCACTGCCAGGAGAAGTCGAGGCCGGTGTCGAAGGTGCCGGCGGAGGCCTTCTGGACGGCCATCGCCACGAAGACGGCCAGGACGGCGAGCTGGAGGCCGACCAGGGTGTACTGGACCCCCTTGGTGGCCGTCATGCCGCGGTAGCTGATGGCGGTGGCGACGGCGATCAGGGTCAGGCAGGTGGCGATGTGGA
Source organism: Streptomyces sp. NPDC044571 (assembly GCF_040647115.1). Taxonomy (NCBI): domain Bacteria; kingdom Bacillati; phylum Actinomycetota; class Actinomycetes; order Kitasatosporales; family Streptomycetaceae; genus Streptomyces; species Streptomyces sp. NPDC044571. Next base: position 13,861 of record NZ_JBEZBN010000006.1, on the reverse strand, counting down.
CGAGCTTGTTGTCGTCCAGGGCGGCGACCGACGGATTGCCCGTGATCTCGCCGGCCAGCAGCCAGAAGTAGGAGGTCGCGACGCCGGCCAGGTTGGACAGCACGATGATCGTGGCGACCACCAGGCCCCAGCCGCACATCCAGCCGATCCGCGGGCCGAAGGCCTTGACGGTCCAGGTGAAGGAGGTGCCGCAGTCGGGCATCGCCTTGTTGAGCTCGCGGTAGGCGAAGGCGACGAGCAGCATCGGCAGGAAGCCCGCGAGGAAGACCGCCGGCATCTGGACGCCGACCTCGCCGGCGGTGGAGCCGAGGGTGGAGGTCAGGCAGTACACGGGGGCGACGGTGGAGATGCCGATGACGGCACTTCCGACCAGTCCCACGGATCCCTTGCCGAGGCCCTTGCCGCGTACGCCGCCCTCGGCGCCGCTCTCGGGGCTGCCGCTCATCGTGTCCGAGGCCTCGGGCCGCACGTCCAGCTGTGTCATGAGTAAGGACGGTAGAGGGTGCGTTTTCCATATCTGGAGGCCTTGACTCCGCAAGTCGGCCCACCGGAAGCCCTTCAAATCAACCGGCAAGCCACCCTCTTCGGCATGCAATACAAGGTTCACCCAATCAACCATCCCCATCATGACAGGACGCGGACATGGCGTTCCGGAATGCGGAAACCGCAGCCATGTCCGTTTTGGGCGTTTCCAAAGTTTCCCGTGTGACTTTCACGAGCCCCGCCTCTAGAGTCACCGCCGATCAAGGTCATTTACCGGGGGGACGCCGAACCCATGCGCATCACGCCTTCGCTCGCCACCGCCACGGCCGTCACGGCCCTTTTCGCACTCACGGCCTGCGGAAGCGGCGACGGCTCCAACAGGGAGGCCGCCGCCATCGTGGGCGGCGGCGTCGGCGGCGTCGGTGCGGGTAGCGCGGGCGGGGAGGGCAGCGGCGTCGCGCCGAAGGACGGAACCCGCCTCCAGCAGCTGCCCAAGGCGGGCAGCATGGCCGCGGCCGCCCGCTTCGTCGGCGGATACACGCGCTGCTCCTCGATCTCGGTCGGCCCCGACAACTACGAGTACTTCGAAGAGGACCAGAAGTACGACGCCTCGTGGTCGGTCACCGAACGCGGCTCCTGCGGCAAGGGCACCCGCATCTTCAAGTTCAAGGACGCCAAGACCTTCCAGGCCGCGTACAAGGCCCAGCTCGACCGGGAACTGAAGGAGAGCCCCAACCGCGGCCTGAAGGGCGGCTTCCTCGTCGGCCAGGACTTCGCCGTCATCGCCACCAGCAGCTCGGCCGTCTCCTCCCTGGCCAAGCCGGGCGGGCTCCTCATCCTGAACTGCCACCCCAAGTTCACCGCACCCAGCGGATACGTGAAGGAGCTCGCCCAGGTGAAGGGCTGCGTCCTCACCGACTACGTGAACGACAACTGATCGTCACCTGGTCACCTCCCTCACCTCAGCCCGCCCACACGATCGACTGGATCTCGCTGTACGCGTGCAGCGCGTACGAGCCCACGTCCCGGCCGACCCCCGACCGCTTGAAGCCCCCGAACGGCGCCTCCATGTTCCGCCCGATGGTGTTGACGCCGACCCCGCCCGCCCGCAGCCGCCGCGCCACCCGGAAGGCGCGGGCGGCGTCCCCGGACCACACGTAGCTCAGCAGACCGAAGTCGCTGTCGTTGGCCAGCGCCACCGCCTCGTCCTCACCCCCGTCCGCACCCCCGTCGAAGGGGACGACCACGACCACCGGCCCGAAGATCTCCTCCCGGACCACCCGCATGTCGTTCGTGCAGTCCACCAGCAGGGTCGGCGCGACGTAGAAGCCGCGGCCCTCCCCCACCACCGGCCGCTCGCCGCCGTACGCGATCCGGGCGCCCTCCTTGCGGCCGAGCTCGATGTACGACTCCACCCGGTCGCGGTGTGCCGCCGAGATCACCGGGCCGACCACCGTGCCCGCCGCCGCCGGGTCCCCGACCTTCATGAAGGCCAGGTAGCCGGTCAGCTTCGCCACCAGCTGCTCGTACACGGACCGCTGCACGATCACCCGGGTCGGTGCGGTGCAGATCTGGCCGCTGTAGAAGGAGAAGGTGGTGCCGATCCCGAGCACGGCGGCGTCCAGGTCGGCGTCCTCGAAGACGATCGCCGCGCCCTTGCCGCCGAGCTCCATCAGCTGCCGCTTCATCGACCGGCCGCAGACCTCGGCGATCCGCTGCCCGACCGCCGTCGACCCGGTGAACGACACCATGTCCACGTGGGGGGAGTCGACGGCCGCCTCGCCCACCTCGACCGACTGCCCGTTCACCACGTTCACCACGCCCGGCGGTACGCCCGCCTCGTCGAGCGCCTGCGCCATCTTGAACACCGACAGCGGGTCCTGCGGGGCCGGCTTGACCACCACTGTGTTGCCCATGGCCAGGGCCGGGGCCACCTTGCCCGCCGGGTTCGCCCAGGGGTTGTTGTACGAGGTGATGCAGGTGACCACCCCGACGGGCTGGCGCACCTCCAGCGCGCCCAGGATGCCCGCCCTCCCCATCGGGCCGGCCTCGGTGACCTGCGGCGGCAGCCCCCGCTCCACCGGCTCCAGGGCGCCCTTCGCGTACCGCCGGAAGCGGGCCACCCCGACCGCGACCTGCATCCCGCGCGCGATGCCGGTCGGCGCGCCCGTCTCCGCCCGGGCCAGCTCCGTCCACGGCTCGAACTCCCGCTGCATGATGTCCGCGGCGCGGTCCAGGATCGCCGCCCGCTCCTCGGGCCGGGTACGGGACCAGGCCTCGAAGGCCGCGGCCGCGGCGCGCGCCGCCTCCTCGACCTGGCCGCGCGAGGCCTCCGGAGCAAGGCCCACCACCGACTCGTCCGCCGGGTTGACCACCTCGTAGTGGCCGCCGTCCGGCTCGACCCACTCCCCGCCCACGTACAGCTTCCGGGGCCCGTCGGTCATCGGGTGCTCACCGTCCTCGTGTCCCGGCCCGACCGGAGCACGATCCCCGGCACGGCGCCCGTCACCTCGTCGTCGCGGATGGTCTCCACGCCGTTGACCCGTACGGACACGATCCCGATCGCCCGGGCGTCCAGCCGCGGGCTGTCCCCGGGCAGGTCGTGCACGAGCGTCGCCGGGCCGGCCTCGATCCGCTCCGGGTCGAACAGCACCAGGTCCGCGTGGAAGCCCTCGGCGATCCGGCCGCGCTCGCGCAGCCCGAACAGCTGCGCCGGCTCGTCGGTGAGCATCCCTACCGCCTGCTCCAGCGGCACCAGCTTGCGGCCGCGCAGGCAGTCCCCCAGGAACCGGGTCGTGTACGGGGCGCCGCACATGCGGTCCAGGTGGGCGCCCGCGTCGGAGCCGCCCAGCATGACGTCCTCGTGCTGCCAGGTCTCGGCGCGCAGCGCCCAGCTCGCCGGGTCGTTGTCGGTCGGCATCGGCCAGAGCACCGTGCGCAGGTCGTCGTTGGCGCAGATCTCCACCAGGCAGTGGAAGGGGTCCTGGCCGCGCTCGGCCGCGATGTCGTTGACGACCCGGCCGGAGAGGCCCTCGTTCTCCTTGCTGTACGTGTCGCCGATGACGTAGCGGCCGAAGTTGGCCAGGCGACGGAAGACGCCGGCCTCCTTGCTGTCGGCGCGGCGCAGCATCTCGGCCCGGACGGCCGGGTCGCGGAGTGTGGCGATGCGCTGCGGCACGGGCAGGCCCAGGATCTCGCCCCAGCCGGGGATCAGGTTCAGGGCGCAGAAGGTGCCGAGCGACATGTTCATGGGGGTGAGGATCGGCATCGTGAGGGCGACGATCCGGCCGCCTGCCTTGCGGGCCCGTTCGCTCGGGATCAGCTGGCGCGGCACGCGCTCCGGGACGGCGGCGTCGATGGTGAGGACGTTCCAGTTCAGGGGGCGTCCTGCGGCCGCGCTCATGTCGACGAAGAGGTCGATCTCCTCGTCCGAGAACTGGTCGAGGCAGCCCGCGACGATCGCTTCGAGCTGGGTTCCCTCGTGCTCGGCGACCGCACGGGACAGGGCGAGGAGCTCGGCGGGTTGGGCGTGCCTGGAGGCGACGGGTGCGCCGGAGCCGTCGGAGTGGGTGGAGGACTGGGTGGTGGACAGGCCCCAGGCGCCGGCGTCCATGGCCTCGTGGAAGAGCGCGAGCATCTCCTCCATCTGGGCGGGGGTGGGCTGCCCGCCGACGGCGTCGGCGCCCATCACGTACCGGCGCAGGGCGCAGTGTCCGACCATGAAGCCGGCGTTGACGGCGATCCGCCCTTCCAGGGCGTCGAGGTACTCGCCGAAGGTGGACCAGCTCCAGTCGACGCCTTCTTCGAGGGCCCGCAGGGCCATGCCCTCGACCTTGCTCATCATGCGGCGCGTGTAGTCGGCGTCCTCGGGGCGGTCGGGGTGGAGCGGGGCGAGGGTGAAGCCGCAGTTGCCGCCGGCGACGGTGGTGACGCCGTGGTTCATGGAGGGGGTCGCGTACGGGTCCCAGAACAGCTGGGCGTCGTAGTGGGTGTGCGGGTCGACGAACCCGGGGCACAGGACGAGCCCGTTCGCGTCCTCACTCGTGCGGGCCTCTTCGGTGACCGTCCCCGGCTCGGCGATGACGGCGATGCGGCCGTCCCGTATGCCGACGTCGGCGACGCGGGCGGGCGAGCCCGTCCCGTCGACGACGGTCGCTGCGCGAATGAGGTGGTCGAGCATGACGGATCTTCCCTCCGGTTTGCCGGTGTACGACTGCGTCGAGCTGGGCGGCCGCCCCGTACGCAGGGCGGCCGGAGCGCGTACGGCAGGCCGCTGCCCTGCGCGCTCCGGCCGACACCGCCGGGGCCGGGCCCCGTTCCGGGCGGCGGTCCGGGAAGACGCCGCCCCGTCGGTTGACCGTCCGGCGCCGTGCTAGACGGACTGGCGGAAGCGCGTGGTGCGGTGCACCGGGTCGGTGTCGATCTTCGGGATCACGTGCTCGCCGATGAGCTTGATGGTGGTCATCGTGTCCTCGTACGAGACCCCGGTCGGCAGGCCGAAGGAGAGCTGGTCGGCTCCGGCCTGCTCCCAGCGCTTGCACTGGGCGAGGACCTCCGACGGGTCGCCGCAGATCAGCAGCTCCTCGGCGATCAGCAGCTCGATGATCTCGGCGTTGTACTCGGGGAGGGTCTCGGGCCACTGCGGGATGGCCTCGGGCCGCGGGAAGGTGTCGTGGTAGCGGAAGACCAGCGACTGGAAGCGGTTCATGTTGGCGTTGACCGCGATCTCGACAGCCTTGTCGTGGGTCTCGGCGCAGATCGCGGTCGAGGTGACCATGACGTTGTCGTTGACGAAGGCGCCGATGGCCTTGGCCTCCTGGATGGCGGTCTTGTACTGCTCCAGCACCCACTCCATGTCGGAGACCTTCTGGACGCTGAAGCCGAGGACGCCGAGGCCCTTCTTCGCCGCCATGGCGTACGAGGAGGGGGAGCCGGCCGCGTACCACATGGCCGGGTGGGCCTTGCCGTACGGCTTGGGGAAGACCTTGCGCGGGGGCAGCGACCAGTGCTTGCCCTGGAACCCCTCGTATTCCTCCTGGAGGAACATCTTGGGGAACTCGGCGATGGTCTCCTCCCAGATCTCCTTGGTGTGGTTCATGTCCGTGATGCCGGGGAGGAATCCGAGGATCTCGTGGCTGCCCGCGCCGCGGCCGGTGCCGAACTCGAAGCGGCCCTTGGAGAGGTGGTCGAGCATGGCGACCTTCTCGGCCACCTTGACCGGGTGGTTCACCGGGGCGAGGGGGTTGAAGATGCCGGAGCCGAGGTGGATGCGCTCGGTCGCGTGGGCGAGGTAGGCGAGGAAGACCTCGTTCGCCGACAGGTGCGAGTACTCCTCCAGGAAGTGGTGCTCGGAGGCCCAGGCGTACTTGAAGCCGGACTTGTCGGCCTGGATGACGTACTCGGTCTCCTCGATCAGCGCCTTGTGCTCTGCCTCGGGGTCGACCTTGGACCGCGCCTCAGGCACGTATCCCTGCACGAAGAGCCCGAATTCCAAGGGGGTTCACCGTCCTTCGTTTTCTGACGTTACGTCAGATCAGATGTGCCGACTGTTCCACCGGGGAGGCCGGAGCGTCAATACCTGACGCTCCATCAGATATCGTCAGAGGATGCTGACCCCGGCCATCCAGCCGCCGTCGATGACGAACGGCTGACCGGTGATGTACGAGGAGTCCTCGCTGCTCAGGAAGAGGGCGAGCCGCGCGATCTCCTCGGGCCGGCCCACCCGGCCCATCGGCACGACCCGCCGGTAGAGCTCCGCCATCGCCTCCCGGGCCTCGTCGCTCAGGTCGGCCGGGTCCAGCAGGCCCGGATTGGCCATCGGAGTGTCCACCGCGCCCGGGCACATCGCGTTGACCCGGATGTTCTTCGCGGCGAGCTCCAGCGCGGCCACCCGGGTCAGGCCCACGATCGCCGCCTTCGTCGCGGCGTACGAGCCGACGTACGCCATGCCCGTCAGACCCGTGTACGAGGAGGTGTTGACGATGGTGCCGCCGCCGGCCGCCTCGATCTCGGGGGCGACGGTCTTGATGCCGAGGAAGGCGCCGACCTGGTTGACCTGCACCACCTGCTGGAACTCCTCCAGCGGGGTCGAGACCAGCTCGTTGAACCGCAGGATGCCGGCGTTGTTGACCAGGCCGTCGACCCGGCCGAAGGCCTCCTTGGCCGCGGCGACGGCCGCCGCCCAGTCCCCCTCCCGGCTCACGTCGAGCCGTACGTACCGGGCGCGCTCCTCGCCGATCTCCTTGGCGACGGCGGTGCCCTGCTCGTCCAGCACGTCTCCGAGCACCACCTGCGCGCCCTCGGCGGCGAAGAGGCGGGCCTCCTGTTCACCCTGGCCGCGCGCCGCACCCGTGACGATGACGACGCGCCCGTCCAGCTTGCCCATGCCGGTGCTCCTAGTCGTTGAGGAGGGGGGCCACCTCGGCCCCGAAAGCGGTGATCTGGTCGGTCAGTTCGGCCCGGTCCCGGCTGCGCAGGCGCACCTGGATCTGGTCCACGCCGAGCGCCGCGTACTCCCGCAGGGACTCGGCGAGCACCTCCGCCTTGCCGGTCAGGGTGCGGCGGCCGGTGTCCCAGCCGGGCTCGCCGACGTACAGCGCCTCGGTGATCGCCCCGAACTCGATCGGCTCGGCGATCCCGGCCGCCTCGCGCAGCTCCCTGATCCGGGCGATCCCGCCCGGGAGCCGGTCGCGCGGGTCGCCCTGCGGGAGCCAGCCGTCCCCGCGTACGGCCGCGCGGCGCAGGGCCGCGGGAGAGGAGCCGCCGACCCAGACGGGAATCCGCTCCTGGGCGGGCCGCGGCAGCTGGCCAAGGTCAGCGAAGGAGAACAGCTCGCCCTCGAAGCGCGGGAACTCCTCGGGGCCGAGGGCGGCGCGCAGGGCGTCGAGGGTCTCGTCGAGGACGGCGCCGCGGCGGGCGAAGTCCACCCCGAGGAGCTCGAACTCCTCCTGCACGTGTCCGGCGCCGACCCCGAGGATGAGGCGGCCGCCCGAGAGGTGGTCGACGGTGGCGTACTGCTTGGCGCTGAGCAGCGGATGGCGCAGGCCCAGGATCGCGACGTGGCTCAGCAGGCGCACCCGCCCGGTGATCCCGGCGAGGAAGGCGAGGGTGGCCACCGGGTCGTACCAGACGGTGCTCATGGCGCCGGCGAGGCGGCGCGGAATGGCCACGTGGTCGCAGGTGGCGAGGTAGTCGAAGCCGGCCCGGTCGGCGGCGCGCGCGACCTCGGCGAGGTCGGCGGCGGTGGCCCGGGCCTCCCAGGGCTCGGCGTACAGGGTGCTCTGCGACTGGATCGGGAGCTGCATCCCGTACGCCAGCCGGCCTTCCGCAAACACGCGCGCCATGCCGTCCCCGCCTCGTCCTCGTGTGCCGAACCGTCATGTCGGCGCCGGGGGGACATCGTCGTATCTGACGGTTCGTCAGGCAATAGGGGGGACAGGATCCGGCAGGCGCGGGCCGGGGCGGGGCTGGATCCCGGCAGGGGACGGGGCGGGGTCCGGCCAGGGCCGGGGCGGGGCGGTCAGAAACCCTGCGGGCCCATCACGATGACCGGCTTCGCCGCCGGGTCGAGGGTGGCCAGGATCTTCTTCATGGCCTCCTTCGGGATGCCGACACAGCCCCGCGAGGGCCCGTCGTGGTCCACGTGGAGCCAGATGTACCCGCCCTTGTCCCGGCCGTCCGGCTGCGTCGGGTCCAAGGGCGAGACCCCCGGCTTGCGGTTGAAGTCGATCGCGACGACATAGTCGAAGACCCCGTCCAGCGGCTCCCCGTTCACTCCGCTGCCCGAGGGGACGAAGGACTCGTCCTGGTCGTACGGGAGCTTCGTGCCCGGCGGCTTCGGCAGCAGGCCGCCCGCGTCGGTGAGTGCGAACACGCCCTGCGGGGAGGTCAGGTCGCCGTAGGTGCGCTTCGTCGACCAGCCCTTGGCCCCGTTGCGCGCGGGCCAGCTCTCCGCCCGGATCCAGTCCGCGCCGGCCGCCGGCCGGGTGTAGAGCGTCGCGGTGGACTCCGAGGAGTGCCTCGCCTTGCCGGCGACGAGGATGAGCTGGCGGGAGGCCGCGGGGATCCTGGCCCGGGTCCGGTCGCTGACACCGGGCAGCCCCTGCCGGGGCGCCCTGCGCGCCACGCGGGGCGGGGCCGCCTGCGGAGCCTGCGGGCGGGCGACGGCGGGCCGCGCCTTGGCGTCCGCGGCCGCGGAGGCGGAGGCGTCCTGGTGCTGGGCGGTGTACACCCACCCGGCACCGAAGGTCAGCAGACCGAGAGCTGCTGCTACAAGGGCCACGGGTCGCGACGCACGGGGGCAACGCGTGCCGTCAGGACGCGGGGCACGGGCGCGGACGCGGGCTCGGCGGGGCGTGCTCATCCCCCCGACCGTACACAGGCGATCTTCAGTTCCGTGGCAGGCGGATGCTGTCGGGCGCTGGGGTCGGCCCTTCGGGCAGGGGGAAGCGGACGCGGACCGTCAGTCCGCCCTCCGGACCCGGATTGGCCTCGGCCGCCAGCCGCGCGCCGTGCGCCCGCGCGATCGAGGCGACGATCGACAGCCCCAGACCGGCGCCCTCGCCCGCGGTGTGCCGCCGCTCGGCGCTGCGCCGGAACGGCTCCAGCAGCCGCGGCACATCGGCCGGATCGATCACCGGCCCGGTGTTCGACACCCTCAGCACCCCGTCGGCGGAGGTCGACAGCTCCAGCCGGCCGCCAGGGCGGTTGTGCCGCACGGCATTGGCCAGCAGGTTCCGCACCAGGTGGCCCAGGAGCGTCCCGTCCCCGGCCACGGTCAGCGGCGCGAGGCCCCGTACGACCGTCGGGTCCTGGGGCGGGCCTGCCGGGCCGGCGCCCGGTTCCGCCGCGGCAAGCTCCGTCGCGGCCAGGGCCGCCAGGTCCACCGGGCTGGTGTGCTCCAGACCCTCCTCCGAGACCGCGAGCAGCAGCAGCGACTCGATGAGGTGCTCGCTGGAGTCCGCGACCCCGATCAGGCGGGTGCGGATCCTGGCCACCTTCTCCGGCGGCGGGTCCCCGGCCAGCCCGATCTCGGCGGCGGCCCGCTGGACGGCGAGCGGGGTGCGCAGCTCGTGGGCGGCGTTGGCGGCGAACCGGCGCTGCGCGCCGACCAGGTTCTCCATCCGGTCGAGCATCCCATCGAAGGTGTCGGCCAGCCGCTTGAGCTCGCCGGGCGGGGCCTTCAGGCCGATCCGCTCGTGCAGGTTCGCGCCGGACAGGCGGCGTGCGGTCTCGGTGATCACGCCGACGGGGCGCAGGACGCGGCCCGCCATCCACCAGGCCAGCCAGATCGAGAGGACGGCGAGGGCGATGAGGGAGACGGTGAGCAGCTCGTGGAGGGTGGCCTGTTCGACGGCGGTGGACAGGGGGCATCCGGTGTACGGGCGCCCCTCCCTCTCCCGTCGACGCCCGACGGGAGAGGGAGGGGGCCCGGCGCGGGCACGGCTGGTCCGTCAGAGCTTGTGCACTCCGCGCCAGGTCCATCCCGCCCCGGTGACCGTGTCGCGCAGGGGGTTCTTCATGTCCCGGGTGTCCAGGCTGAAGGTCTCGACCTTGTGCCGGCGGCCGTCGGGCCCCTTCTCGTACGTCCACTCCTTGTGGACCGAGCGCATCGGCCCCCGGCCGCGCTCGCGTCCCACGGTCAGCCCGGGCGGGTTCCCGGCCCGGGTCACCGACCACTGCTCGTCCATGGCGCGCACCACGCGCTCCCCGGGGAGCAGGCGCATCCAGATCTTGAGGGTGCGCTCCACCTGGCGGCGGGACACGCCGCTGCCCCAGGCGGGCTCCAGGATCCGCCACTCCGCCAGCAGGTCCGACCCGGCCGGGCCGGCGTCGCGCACGCCGAACGGCACGCCCGTGCCGTTCAGCGCGAGCAGCGCGGTCCGGAGCTCCATGGTGGGAAGCGGCGTGACGCCGCTGTCGGGGTACCGGGTACCCATGTACTTGTCCCAGAGGCGGCCCATCGCTAGACCTCCTCCCCGCCCACCTGTTGGCCCTGACCGCAGTCCGTCGGCACGTTGCGCCTCCCCCGTCGTCGAACGCCGATCATATGACCGCTCGACGGCCTTCACCCCCTCCCCACGCCGCCCTCACGCCACCTGGCCGCACCGAACTGCCCTTCTCATCGGGTCACATGGGGCACCGCGGGCCTCCTGAGGCGACGTGAGGTGCGGCGGGCCGGCCGGGGCCGGGAGGTGCCCGTCCCGCGGGATCCCCTCCAACCCCTCCCCGTCGTACGCTGATCTGATGAGAACTCCACGTCAGGCTGCGCGCATCGTCATCCTGTCCCCCGCCGGATCCGTGTTCCTCTTCCGCGAGAACAACGTCGAGGTGGGCATCCACTGGCTGCCGCCCGGCGGGGGGATCGATCCCGGGGAGACCCCCGAGGAGTGCGTGCGGCGGGAACTGCGCGAGGAGACCGGGTGGACCGACCTGGAGCCGCAGCGGCTCCTGTGCACCTGGGAGCACGACTTCACGCACCAGGGCATCCCGGTCCGCCAGCACGAGCACATCTACGTCACCACCGGACCCCACCGCGACCCGGTCCCGGAATCCCCCGACGCGCACTGGCGCTGGCTGACGCCCCGGGACCTGGCAGGGCTCGGCGAGCCCCTGTGGCCTCCGCGGCTCGCGGACCTGCTGGCCGACTCCCTGGCCGAGCCCGTCCACCTCGGCCTGGTGGCCAACGGCAACTAGGACAGGAACCGACCTGGTCGGCCGCCTACGGTTCTCGCAGCCGAGCACGGACGACGAAGAGGAGCGGCAACATGCTGCGAGGTCTGACCACCGTCAGTTTCTGGGCCGACGACCTGACTGCGGCCAAGGCCCGGTACGCCGGGATTCGCACGCCCGGGACCGAAGACCCCGCCGGTCAGGGGTGCTGACCGCGGCTCACCGCCGGTTGCCGGCGGCCGCTCCCGGCGAGGCCGCCGTCGCCTTCGCGTAGAGCGCGGCCGCGTACTCGCCCAGGATGGTGCTGGTCGAGACGTCGTCCGTGTCGCCGCCCGTCAGGATGCCGATGACCTTCCCGTCGCGGGCCAGCCAGGCGCTGCCACTGGTGCCGCCGGGGAAGTCGGCGCAGTCGAAGCGCTGCTCCGTCGGTGTCTCGCGGACCGCCACCGCCGTGCAGGTCCGGGAGACCTTGCGGTCGGCCGGGTAGCCGGTGACGGTGATCTCCTCGTCCGAGCGGCCGGTGGTGTCGAGGACGGCCGCGCCCGTCACGTCCTCGATGGAGCGGCCGGTGGCGTCCGGGGCGAGCCGGGCGAAGGCGAGGTCGTAGTCGTCGTCCGTGTCGTCGGACCAGCGGGGGTCCTCGAAGACCTCCTCGACCTTCCAGGACCCGTACGGGGCCGCTCCGTTCGCGTACGCGGGTGCGAAGACCGCGCCGCCGTCGCCGGACTTTCCGGCGAGCAGGCAGTGCCCGGCGGTGACGATGAGGTTGCGGCCCGGGCTGTGCACCACGGTCGCCGTACAGAAGTGGTCGCCCTGCACACTGCCCGAGAACAGGGCACCGGTGAAGGCCGCGGGGCTGCCCGCCCTGGGCGTGCCCGTGGCCGACAGCTGCGGTTGCTTTGCCGCTTGCGATCGTGATGACGGGCTCGGGGAGGCGGTCGCGGGAGCGGCTGCTTTGGTGCGCGCCTCCGGCCGGCCCTCGGCGGCCGGCACCACCTTCGTCATGACAGCGGACGCGCCCAGCGCCGCCACCGCGCACAACACCCCGGTCACCACGGTCCGCTTGTCCACCACAGTCGCCCCTCCAGCTTTGCTCTGGCGAAGCATGCCCTGGCGTCCCGTCGGCCGCAAGGGGCGGGTGGGCCGAAGCCCGGCCCCCGGCCTACGCCCCCGCCCAGAGGCCGTCCGCCGTCAGCCCCAGCAGGTCGATGGCGTTGCCGCGCACGATGCGCTCCACCACGTCCGGGGCCAGGTGGCCCATCTGGGCCTCGCCCACCTCGCGGGACTTCGGCCAGGTGGAGTCCGAGTGGGGGTAGTCCGTCTCGTACAGCACGTTGGCCACGCCGATCGCGTCCAGGTTCCTCAGTCCGAACGCGTCGTCGAAGAAGCAGCCGAAGACATGCTCCGCGAAGAGTTCCGACGGCGGGCGCAGTACCTTCTCCGCGACGCCGCCCCAGCCGCGGTTCTCCTCCCACACCACGTTCGCGCGTTCCAGGATGTAGGGGATCCAGCCGATCTGGCCCTCCGCGTACATGATCCTCAGGTTGGGGAAGCGTTCGAACTTCCCGCTCATCAGCCAGTCGACCATCGAGAAGCAGCAGTTGGCGAAGGTGATGGTGGATCCGACCGCGGGCGGGGCGTCCGCCGAGGTCGACGGCATCCTCGACGAGGAGCCGATGTGCATGGCGATGACCGTGCCGGTCTCGTTGCACGCCTCCAGGAAGGGGTCCCACGCGTCGGTGTGGATGGAGGGCAGTCCCAGGTGGGGCGGTATCTCGGAGAACGCGACCGCACGTACGCCGCGCGCCGCGTTGCGGCGGACCTCGGCGGCGGCCAGGCGGGCGTCCCACAGCGGGATCAGGGTGAGCGGGATGAGCCGGCCCTGCGCCTCGGGGCCGCACCACTCCTCCACCATCCAGTCGTTGTACGCCCGGACGCCGAGCAGCCCGAGTTCGCGGTCCTTGGCTTCGGTGAAGGTCTGGCCGCAGAAGCGGGGGAACGTCGGGAAGCAGAGCGCCGACTGGACGTGGTTGACGTCCATGTCCGCGAGGCGGTCGGGAACCGAGAAGGAGCCCGGGCGCATCTGTTCGTACGTGATCACCTCAAGCCGGATCTCGTCGCGGTCGTAGCCGACGGCCGTGTCGAGGCGGGTCAGCGGCCGGTGCAGGTCCTCGTACACCCACCAGTCGCCGATCGGCCCGTCGTCGCCCTTGGCGCCCATCACGGGGGCGAACTTGCCGCCGAGGAAGGTCATTTCCTTCAGGGGGGCGCGGACGATCCGGGGGCCGGAGTCGCGGTATCTCGACGGGAGCCGGTCCCGCCAGACGTGAGGGGGCTCCACCGTGTGGTCGTCCACCGAGATGATCTTCGGGAAGGTCTCCATGCCTCCCACGGTAGCGTTGATCTGACGAACCGTCAGCTAGTTCGGAGGCGATCGGTCCGACACGGGCTGACGGGTACGAGCAAGACAGGGCAGACTGGCCCTTACACCGACGGAAGGCAGGGGGGACGACAGATGGACGGCATACCGGCCATCCCGCACCAGCGGAACCACCCCGAGACAGCCCGACGCCGCCGCGCCGCCGCGCCGAGCACGCCTCCCGGGCCCCACCCCGCCCCCGCCGCGCAGCAGCGGAACCAGGACGGCTACACCGATCGGGAGCAGTAGGCAGAGGAAGAGTGCCAGACGGCCCCGGCGAGTGAGCCG